>NZ_VOYN01000001.1:0-234942 GCF_013420275.1 Acinetobacter sp. YH01020 | reverse complement strand
TTAGAGGAATTGCCACAAGATACGATAAGCTAAAACGTAACTATCAAAGCGCTGTTGCTTTAGCTTGTATATTTATATGGTTGCCTCTTTAGCTCAATTTATCGGCTGTAAATGTCAACACACCCTAATCAAAAAACCAACCGCAAAGAATAAGAAGAAATAGCGATACATCTTCCGATAGAGTAACCAATAGGGCCCAAAAATTAACCCCGCCCAACTCAGGCCACTGTTCTGCCCACCTTGTTGTTCTATGAACTTTAAATAAGATTGAGCACGTGGCCCTATAAAGATTTGAATTAAATGTTTAAAAGAAGCTTCTGTCTGCATATAGAGCGATAGTTCAAATTAGTGAGCTGAAGTTTAATCAAAAGGACGTCAAATAAAAAAGCATCTAATGATGCTTTTTTATCATATCTATTTTTAGGCTTGAATTGACCAGTCTTGAATGTCCCAACCTTGTTCTTTTGCAAGGACTTCTAAACGGTCATCTGGGTTAATTGCAAAGGCATGATCGGCATATTCCAACAGGAAACGGTCATTAATCGAATCTGAATACGCCCAGGACTCTGTCACATCACGACCTTCTAACCATTGATTCAAACGGACTAATTTGCCCTTTTGATAGCACGGAGTATTAATTACTTTACCTGTATATTTACCATTCACAACTTCGGCATTGGTCGCAATGATTTCAGTAATGCCGAATTCACGAAAAATCGGTGCGGTAATAAAATCAGACGTTGCGGTGATCCCGACCAATTGATGTCCTGCATCTTGATGGCGCTGAATGGCAGCATAGCCCTTTGGACGCATTTGCGCACGAATAACTTTTTTCATAAACAACTGATGTAACTCAGTTAAGTAGGCATTGTCATGTTGGGTTAAAAACTCAAATACAAATTCGTTATAGGCAATCGGGTCAAGCTGGCCTTTTTTATAATCATCATAAAATTTGTCATTCATGGCACGATGACGAATTGGATCAACCAAGCCTTCATTGACCAAAAACTCCCCCCAAGAATGGTCTGAGTCGGTATTTAATAAGGTGTGATCAAGGTCAAACAGTGCCAATTTCATGAAAATACTCGTAAAAGCTGAAATTTAAGAAAAAAATTGTAAATCTATCTCCGCTAGTCGATAGAAATTCGTTAAGATCATAACAATTTTAACATTTTTACACTTTGCTTTTTCGAGATGGACACAGAAATAAACGTCCCCGTGAGCAAAGTCATAAATTACACAATATTTAGGTAGCCAAATGATCGATTCAGAAGGTTTCCGACCCAACGTCGGGATCATTTTGGCAAACGACATTGGACAAGTTTTATGGGCAAAGCGCATTGGTCACAATGCCTGGCAATTTCCACAAGGAGGTATCCAACATGGAGAAACCCCCGAACAGGCACTTTACCGTGAGCTGAGAGAAGAAGTTGGCTTACTGCCCGAACACGTCCAGGTGATAGCACAAACCCAAGGGTGGTTGCGCTATCGTTTGCCACATCGGTATATACGTACGGATTCAGACCCCGTTTGTATTGGTCAAAAACAAAAGTGGTTTTTATTAAAACTGACGGCTTCGGCACAGCATATTCAGCTGGATTTGTCAGACCCACCAGAGTTTGATCAATGGCAATGGGTCAGCTATTGGTACCCTTTGGGTCAAGTGGTGAATTTTAAACGCGATGTATATCGTAAAGCCATGGTGGAGCTGTGCAATCAGCTTCCGCAAAAACCGTAAAAATTTGCAGAATGGATGCAGATTTTTAGGATGAGTGTTGTTATAAATAAAGCAGAATAAATTTTGGAGCAGACACGATGTCGAACATGCAACTGGATACCTTAAGACGCATAGTCCAAGAGATTAATGCGTCGGCCAGTTTGCATGAATCTTTAGACATTATGGTCAATCAAGTGGCCGAAGCCATGCATGTGGATGTCTGCTCAATCTACTTGCTTGATGAACGAAATCATCGTTATTTACTAATGGCTTCTAAGGGTTTAAACCCTGAAGCCGTTGGGCATGTCTCTTTGCATACCAGTGAGGGTTTGGTCGGCTTAGTTGGACAACGTGAAGAAATCGTCAACTTAGACAATGCACCCAAACACGAACGCTTTATGTATCTGCCAGAAACGGGGGAAGAAATTTACAATTCCTTCCTCGGTGTTCCGGTGATGTATCGCCGTAAAGTGATGGGCGTCTTAGTGGTTCAAAACAAAGAACCTCAAGACTTTAGCGAAGCTGCCGAATCCTTCCTCGTGACCTTGTGCGCTCAACTTTCAGGGGTGATTGCCCATGCACATGCCGTCGGGAATATTGAAGTCTTTCGTAAACCAAACAACCTCCCTGCCTATAAAACTTTCCAAGGTATTTCAGGTTCAGGCGGTATTGCGCTAGGTCGTGCAGTCATCCTGTATCCACCTGCTGATTTGGCTTCAGTCCCCGATCGTGAAGCCGATGACATCAGTGAAGAACTCGAATTACTCGACAATGCCATAGACGCAGTTCGTCAAGAAATTTTGTCTCTCGATGAAAAGATGCAAGATGCCCTCATGGCCGAAGAGCGGGCATTATTTAGCGTGTTCTTGCGGATGCTCGATGCCAATGCCCTCCCCGCGGAAATCAAAAGTGAAATTCGTGACGGTAACTGGGCACAAGGTTCGGTACGCATTGTCATTGATAAGCACATTGCACTGTTTGCACAGATGGAAGATGACTATCTCCGTGAACGTGTTTCAGACTTAAAAGATCTGGGGCGTCGTATCTTGGCCTTTTTGCAAGAAGCGGATGCCAGTCACCGTGAAATCACCGATGAAAGCATTTTAATTGGCGAGGAAATTTCTACAGCTGCCTTGGTTGAACTCCCTGTCGATAAAATCGCGGCGATTGTGACCACCGAAGGTGCCATGAACTCACACATGGTGATTGTGGCGCGTGCTCTCGGTATTCCAACCGTGGTCGGTGTGACTGAACTACCGATTAATACCCTCGATGATGTTGAAATGATTGTCGATGCGCATCAGGGTCGTGTATTCATCAATCCTCCACGTCGTTTACGCACACGCTATAAAGAGATTCAAAAAGAAGAAGAGCAAATTGCTAAAGATCTGAAGCAATACGAAACTAAAGATGCCATCACCCCTGATGGTGTTGCAGTTCGATTGTTTGTAAATACAGGCTTGATGATCGATGTGGTTCGCGGTGTACAACGTGGCGCCAAAGGTGTCGGTCTATACCGTTCTGAAATTCCGTTTATGCTGCGTGATCGCTTCCCCGGTGAAGAAGAACAACGGGCGATTTACCGTCAACAGCTTAGTCATTTTGCCAATAAACCAGTGGTGATGCGTACCCTCGATATTGGTGCAGATAAAGACCTTCCTTATTTCTCGATTGAAGAAGAAAACTCTGCACTGGGTTGGCGTGGGATTCGCTTTACCCTCGATCATCCTGAGATTTTTTCAGCCCAAATTCGTGCCATGCTCAAAGCCAGTATTGGCCTGAACAACTTGCATATTTTGCTGCCAATGGTGACCAGTGTCAGCGAAGTCGAAGAAGCGTTATATTTGCTCGATCGTGACTGGCAAGCGGTGCAAGAAGAAGAACAGGTGAAAATTACCAAGCCCAAAATCGGCATCATGGTCGAAGTGCCAAGTGTGCTGTTACAGATCGATGAATTTGCTGAATTGGTTGACTTCTTCTCGGTCGGATCTAACGATTTAACTCAATATTTACTTGCGGTTGACCGAAATAACCCACGAGTTGCCAATGTCTATTCACACTCACACCCAGCCGTACTTCGTGCGCTAACTCGCTTGGTGCAAGAATGTCATAAATACGACAAGCCGATTAGTATTTGTGGAGAAATGGCCGGTGATCCACTCACAGCTATTTTACTGATGGCGATGGGCTTTAATACCCTATCGATGAGTTCGAGTAATATCCTCAAAGTCCGTAAAGCCATCTGCCATGTGCCGATGCCAGATGCAAAAGAGCTCTTGGATCGTGCTTTGAGCATGAATAATCCACTGATGGTGAAAAGCATGATGGAGTACTACTTCAAGACTCATGGTCTTGGTGATATGGTGAAATCGGCAACCCGAATCGTGAGTGCTTAAGAACACTCATGTAAAATAATAAAATGAGGTGATGATGGATTTTTTATTTTTTCTGGCTTTTGTCGCCATTGCCTTTTATATGACAAAGATCCATCCGCAACTCAAACAAAAAATGTTAGAGCTGCAACACGATACACCGATTGAAAAAGTATCCTCAACTCGACCTAGACCGTCCCAAGCACAACAAGTCAATATACGCCCAACCAAGCCAACAAAATCCAAAGCTCCGGTCAGCCGCTCTCGTATTCCCCCCTTACTCGGTATAGAAATTACTGCGTCACAGCAGCGCCGCTTAGGTAAAAATGATCCATCGGTACTGGCTGCGCAGCACGCCAAACAGCTAAATCAGACGCAGCACAGCGACGCAACATGGTTTGAGCAATTGACCAGTCAGGTGGAACACGTACTTCAGCAACCTAATAACGCCGTAAAACATCAAAGCACAGCGTCTAGACCACAACAAAAATCCACATTCAACAAAATGTTTGAAGACTTATTTTCAAAATAAGCTCTGTTTTAAGGCTTTACATTTCAACTCAAAACCAATGCTTTAAATGCCGCATGGAACTATCTGAATGAACGTCGGTATCTTATTATTCAACGAAGTTGAAGTCTTAGATGCTGCGGGGAATTCTTCGGGAATCAATGCATCGCTTTATATTGTAGCCAAATTGCATGGCTTAGAGATTGCGAAGCAAACAGCAAAACGTATGGAATATGATGCGGAATTTGTTTAAACAGATGTTGAAGCAGAATAGTTCAGCAGACTAAAAACTGAGAAAACACACTGAAAGAAAAAGGGAGATAATCATTCGAATATCCCCCTTTTTTGTGCTTACTGTAGCCACGTTTTGCATTTTTCTTTCGATCTACAAAAGTTTGGCTTTTGTTAAAATCGTTCATGTGTTTTGCCACAAAGTTGCGAACTTCAACTTCAGGCAGGACTTTTTTCTTTGCCATTTGCATTCACCTTTTTGCCTATACAGCACCCTCGTGCTGTAGTGCATATATTGGTCTATTTTTAGATTTTTTCAAGCACTTTACTATGGTTTTTTATACAGCGTAGTTAGTCCCAAATCCATAAAAAATTTGCTTTGCCACATTATTCCCCCTCTCCCAAAGAGAGAGGAAAATACGTTGCATTTAACTTGCAAAAGCCCGTTCTAATACTCGCTCCACATCGACCATTTTGGCATCAAGCATCCCCACCACTTGCCCATGTTTAGCGCTATAACGGCTTTGAATAAAAGCATCCGCCACATAATCAGGTGCATAGCGTTTCAGTAAAACCGCTTGTGCCAATACGGTTAAACGACTGACCAAACTGCGTCCCATAAATTGCAAATCATCAGGCGATTGATGGAATAATTTAAACAAGTCTTGCAATTCAGTTTGCAGCGTTGCATCCATACTTGCAGTTGAAGCCAAGTCTTTAAATAACACTTCAATCGATTCAGGGTCACGCCCAATCGCACGCAGCACATCTAGGCACATGACATTGCCTGAACCTTCCCAAATGGTATTCACAGGTGCTTCTTTAAAGATGCGCGCCATGATGCCGTTATCGACATAGCCATTGCCGCCAAAGACTTCCATCATCTCCCCTGTTAGCTCTACGGCACGCTTACAAATCCAAAACTTGGCTGCTGGGGTCATGATGCGTTTCCATGCCACAGACAAAGTATCATCCGATTCATAGCACTGCGCCAAATGGAAACTGAGCTGCGTCGCTGCTTCACTTTCCAAAGCTAAATCTGCCAAGACTGCTCGCATTAGGGGTTGATCAATCAGATGTTTACCAAAAGCCTGACGCTGACGGGTATAAGCAATACATTGCACCAAAGCTTGACGCAACATGGCACTTGAACCGACCGAACAGGTCAGACGAGTATAGTTCGCCATTTCAATAATGGTTGGAATGCCACGCCCTGCCTCACCAATCATAATGCCCCACGCATTTTTGAATTCGACTTCCGAGCTTGAATTACTGCGGTTACCGACTTTTTCTTTTAGGCGTTGCACCTGAATATTATTCTTCGTGCCATCTTCCAACCAACGTGGCACAAAGAAACAAGCCAAGCCATCTTGTTCGGTTTTTGCCACCACCAAATGCGCATCACACATCGGTGCAGAGAAAAACCATTTATGCCCCGTGAGTAAATAAGCTTTACCTCGTCCTGTTTCTGCCACAGGCACAGCTATAGTTTCATTAGCACGTACATCTGAACCGCCCTGCTTTTCGGTCATGCCCATACCGAGCCAAATCGACTTTTTCTGCGCAATCGGTACATCGCGTTCATCATATTCAGTCGATAGTAGTTTCTCGCCAATTTTGGCCCACAGTTCAGGTTCGCGCTGAATGAGTGGAATACTGCCGAGCGTCATTGAATTTGGACATAAATTGCCGCACTCGACCTGACCTGCTAAATAAAAACGTGCTGCCCATTCCACCCATTTAGTCTTGGAGTTAGGCTGATTAAATGGATGTGCATGGGTATCAAACTGACGATTGAGCCCCATCCATTTATGCCATGAAGGATGAAACTCGATAAAGTCAGTACGACGACCTCGCGCATCGAAGGCATGTAAAATTGGTGTGTGTTTGTTGGCTAAAGCCCCATGCTGAAAATATTCACTCGAACCTGCCACTTTGCCCATTTCGCATAAAGTCGGCTGATCATGGCTGCTGCAGCGTTTTAAGATTTCATGTAAAACCGTATCGCTTGAAAATAGATTGTAGTTTTCTAGTTCATCAAATTGGTTACTGATTTGATGCGTCATCCATGGCTGTTCTAATGTATTCATCGTCTATATTTTCCACTTGTTCTTGTTTGCTTTTCATTTCAGTATAGAGAAAATTTAAAGCGTAGACGTTCGGTTTTCAGCGCTTAACAATATGAAGAATTCAGCCATTCAAATACGGCGTAAGCCGCGTCAATCACGTGCAAAGCTCACCCAAGAAGCCTTACAGGAAAGTTTTGTTCGGCTTTTGCATGAGCGCCCTGCCGACAAAATTACCATTCGTGAAATTACCGACCTTGCAGGCGTTGGCTTAGGGACATTTTATGAATATTTTTCCAAGAAGGAAGATTTGATTGCGCTAACCATTCATTTGCATGTGAAACACAATGCCGAACAGATGAAAACTTATGCACAATCGCTGATGAAGTTATCCACAGATTTGGATTTTCAAGAGTATTTACAGCAAATCATCCACTTTCAAATTGAGCAAATTCAAGTGCAGCAGTTTTTATGGTCACAGGTGTTTTTATTGGAACGGCGGATTTCAGATATTGAAAGTTACCGTAAAAGTTATGTCATGATGGTGCAAATGTGGCAACACATGCTTAAGCCTTTTATAAATAACGAGGAAAAGCTCAAGCCAATGGCTTTAAATATACAAAGAGTGTGTTATGGCTTTGTGTCGCAAAGCTTGTTGATCGTACCAAACTTTACTGAATGGGATGAATTAAAACGAGATATAATTCATATGTTGCGCGATTAGACTTCGCGGACAAGTCTAATGACGTTTCAAATGCATTGGTGAATAAAATAAAGTCATGTTATTTACAAAAAAAACGGCTCTTAAACCAGTTATTTTAGATATTTAGGAAATTCATTTTTACGGTAGAAGAAAATCATTCATCACTTGGTTCATCCTTCAATAAAAGTGCTTTAGAAGTTAAGCTTTTATTGCCAGCTTACTTATCTCATTTATACGCCTTTGCAATGCTGGCCAGTTGTAAGCTCTTTAAAAATTCAGCCTTATATTTTGGACTATGGCCTAATGCACTCCGAGGATAGCCATTTGGGATCGCCTGATAGACTGCTGGCAATTTTTATTTGCGCACTTTCTGGTAATAACTTTGAGTACCAAGGTGATCTACAAATGGTCTGCGGCGCCTTAAACAAACATCAGTGTTACGGTTAGGGTCATATATTCAATCGACTACCGTTTTAAATAGCTTAGGGATGGCCTTAAGTCTGAATTTTTTAAAAGATTGGCTGATGTGCTTGTTTTAACTCAGTTTGTAGTTCTGACAAACAGCGTTTACGGGCCTGATTTAGTAAATACTGCATATCTGGACTAACCTGTTGATCTACATTGATCGATCTGCTTCGGCTGCTCCCAACAACACGCTGGGGAAAAATGCCGCTACATTGGTATCTGGATTTGGATTGGTTTCTACGTATTCAGCAATACATTCATATTGATAACCACCCGGTGCGAAGGGTATTGCAGCTTTAAGATTCAATTCAAGCGCATCTTTTTGCCCCTGAGCTGCAACCGCAATAGCAGCTGCACCACCTTGACTATGCCCCATCACCATCCAGTCTTTACTAAATTGCCTCGGCTTCCAAGAATGCAATGCACGCACAGAATGCACCAAATTATAAACTTAACTGACTACATTCATATGAGGGTGCAGTTTTGGCTTACCCAGTCCTTATAATCTGTTGCAACCACTACATAGCCATGCCTCAAACAACTGTCGATTGCACCATCTATGACTAGTTGCAAACTATACACAGGCCCATTGTATAATCACTTGAAGGAGCACTTGTATCAGCCACACAGTCGTGCCATGTGCTCATGCCAATACGGTCCAGTCTTGTTTAAGTGCTTATCCTTTTGGGAGTAAAATATACCCCGAGGTCAAAATGGGTTCGCCATTAACCCCCTCGACTACGATATGCGATCACGTAAGGTTGCCTAGTATGTTGATATGATGTAGGAATCGATTCAAGCTGGAGTGACAACACCTGACCTGACAACAATAAAGATAGGTGTGCCAACCATCACCCCATAAAGAATTTATTTACAATTTTCTAAATCAACTTAGACCACTTGCCAATATTTCTTCAGCTGTATTTTTAGCTTATTTTAAGTATTAAATAATGTCTTTAATGTTGAAAAACTCTCCAATATTAATAGCTCAAAAATGTCTTTCATTAACTAGAATCAGCTAAAAAACCTATATTAAGGCCAAAATCCATAATAAAAATATGGGTTTAAATATTTCGTCCTGTTCTACCTATCATAGCGATATATTTGAGTTTAATTCATCGATAAAATGTTAAAACAAAATATATAAACAAATAATTTAAATTCAACAACTTGATTCATCGAATTAACCATTTATTCAAAACTATTTTTCCATTTGTAAAAAGCCACAGAAAGCTTTAGAGTCAATAAGTATATAAAGATTTTTAAGCTTTTAACGGCTACAGTTTTATGACTTCTCTTCGATTGATTGCTGCTTGAAAAATTTTAGAATGAGAGAAAAACTGTTGTCACATTGTCACTTTAAAATGAATTAACAAAACGGTTAATGTCATGTGCTGTTGAGCGTGTTATCAATTGATAAGGTTATAACTCCCAACTTTAATACATGATTATAATAATGGAGATACTCAATGAGCGACGACGTTAAAAAATGTCCTGTCACCCACCTAACAACTGATGCTGGTGCTCCTGTTGTAGATAATCAGAACAGTATGACGGCAGGTGCACGTGGTCCTTTGCTTGCCCAAGACCTATGGCTTAATGAAAAACTCGGTAATTTCGTTCGTGAAGTAATTCCAGAGCGTCGTATGCATGCCAAAGGTTCTGGTGCTTTCGGTACGTTTACCGTGACTAACGATATTACCCAATATACCCGCGCTAAAATTTTCTCAGAAGTTGGTAAAAAAACTGAACTTTTTGCTCGTTTTTCTACCGTAGCAGGTGAGCGTGGTGCTGCAGATGCAGAACGCGATATTCGTGGTTTTGCCCTGAAATTCTATACTGAAGAAGGTAACTGGGATTTAGTTGGTAATAACACCCCTGTCTTCTTCCTACGTGATGCTCGTAAATTCCCTGACTTAAACAAAGCAGTAAAACGCGATCCTAAAACCAATAAGCGTAGTGCAACTAATAACTGGGATTTTTGGACTTTACTACCTGAAGCTCTACACCAAGTTACGATTGTGATGTCTGACCGCGGTATTCCAGATGGTTACCGTCATATGCATGGTTTTGGCAGTCATACTTTCAGTTTTATTAATGCCAATAATGAACGCTTCTGGGTTAAATTCCACATGCGCACTCAACAAGGCATTAAAAACTTAACCGATGCTGAAGCTGAAGCGATTATTGCCAAAGACCGTGAAAGCTCACAAACCGATCTGTTCAATGCAATTGAACGCGGCGATTTTCCAAAATGGAAAATGTACGTTCAAATTATGCCTGAACTTGATGCAGAAAAAGTACCTTATCACCCATTTGATTTAACCAAAGTATGGCCTAAAGGCGACTATCCGTTGATTGAAGTGGGTGAATTCGAACTCAACCGTAATCCTGAAAACTATTTCCAAGATGTTGAACAAGCCGCTTTTGCACCAAGTAACTTGGTGCCGGGCATTAGCTTCTCACCTGACCGTATGCTGCAAGCGCGTTTATTCAACTATGCTGATGCTGCACGTTATCGCGTGGGTGTAAACCATTACCAAATTCCTGTAAATGCACCACGTTGCCCTGTTCATTCCAACCGTCGTGATGGTCAAGGCCGTATGGATGGTAACTATGGTGCAACACCGCATTATGAACCAAACAGCTTCAGCCAATGGCAAGAGCAACCACAATACAAAGAACCACCATTGAAAATTACTGGTGATGCTGACTTGTGGGATTATCGTGAAGATGACAGCGACTATTTCAGTCAACCACGTGCATTATTCAACTTAATGAATGATGAACAAAAACAAGCATTGTTTAATAACACTGCTGGCGCAATGGGCGATGCACTCGACTTCATCAAATACCGTCATATCCGTAACTGTTACGCATGTAATCCAGCTTATGGTGAAGGTGTTGCAAAAGCATTAGGCTTAACTATAGCGGATGCGCAAGCTGCTCGTGCAACTGATCCAGCTCAAGGTAATCCTGGCTTGCTTTAAGTTTTATCTTTGAATAAAAAAACCACCTTTTAAGGTGGTTTTTTCTTGGCATTAAATATTCCAATTACCTTTTAATTAATCCTTAAACAATCAATTTTTTGCCTTCATGCATGGTTAAAAATGGATTCATTAACTTTGATGTTTTTCGCATTGCATGATGTAAGTCATGTTCTGGTTGGTCTCTAGCTTCATCAGTCAACTGAAAAGTCCGATAATGCATTGCCAATGAACATTTTGACTGTAAATCTTTATGCGCCTGAAAAGCTTCTTCGGGATTCATGTGCAAATATTTCATTAAACGACGTGGCTCATAAGCTCCAATCGGTAATAACGCTACTCGGGGTGCACCTAAGCGTGTATGGATTTGTTTGAAATGTGCGGCATAGCCCGTATCTCCAGCAAAGAAGAAATGTCCTGTACTATGCACGATGGAAAAACCTCCCCATAAGGCATGATTTTGATCTCGCCAACCACGACCTGAACCATGCTGTGCAGGCGTATAAACGATACGCAAATCTTCAAACATTTCCGATTGCCACCAATCAAGTTCAATGACATTGAAATGTGTGGGTAAATAATAAGCATTGCCTAAACCAGTATAAATCGGCATAGCAAATTGTTCATGTAACCAATTCAAGGTTGCTAAATCCATATGATCATAATGATTATGGCTCAGTAAAACCCCATGAATTGTAGGTAATTCTTCTAAGGCAATTCCTGCAGGACAAGCACGTCGTGGTCCAGTCCCTTGACGTGGGCCTGCATACTCCGCCCATACAGGATCGGTCAAAAAATTATATGGCCCAATTTGAATCAAAACCGTCGCATGTCCGACAAACCAAACCAACCAATCATCCATTTTAGCCAATGGCCGATTGTGCGGAATGCTACGCGAAGAAGCAAAAAACTGTTGATATTCTTGCTCACGATCTACTTTCCATGTATCGCTTTTACGCGTCATGATCCATTTCAGCATATCTTTACGCGTAAACGCATCGGGATTTCGAAGGGTATTAAAGAATTTTTCCCCATTAAAATGGTCAGTTGCCAGATAATCAAATACAGGCTTCGTCCACGTATGTTTCATACAGCTTTTAGTACTGATTTGAAACTGTGCTGATTGAGTTTTTTGATTCATGTGTATTTAAAATTCATTCACTATGCTGACAAACCTTGCAAAGTATTTAACCTCGCAGACCTATTGATCAAGACGACCTTTCATGCGCTCAAGCCAAACCTTCCGAGATTGAGGCTTGACAAAGAGTGCCACAATTTCAGGATGAAGCTGTTTAATTTGTGCTTCAATTCTGTTGACACAAGCTTCTATATCATCTGACGTTAAATTATCTTTAAATTCAAGACTCAAAGATGCCAAAACTTGATGTGCACCCATCTGCTCTGTTAACACCCCATTGGCAGAATGCACTGCTGGATCTTGCTCTGCAACCATCAAGACATTATGCCTCAATTGTGGGTCAGCAGTTTCTCCCATGAGCAATCCTTTAGTCTCACGTGCAAGTAAAATTGCTGAAATAGCGAGTACAACCCCAATTAGAATTGATGCCAGACCATCAAGCATTGGCATATTCAGCGCGTGTGATAAATAGATACCGATCAGGGCAATAAACAGACCAATCAGGGCTGCTGAGTCTTCAAATAACACGGTAAATGTCGTCGGATCTTTACTGCGTCGAAATGCTTCAAAATAGCCCTGTTTCCCTTTGATTTTACGAAATGCTTTCAAGGCCACAAACCAAGAGGTCCCTTCACACAAAATCGCAATACCTAACACGATATAGTTAATCATCGGATTTTGCATTTCTTCGGGATGATAAATATGACTAACCCCTTGATAAATCGACACGATCGCACCCAAAGCAAAGACCATCAACGCCACAATAAAAGCCCAAAAATACAGCTCTCGCCCATAGCCAAACGGATGGCGTGCATTTGCTGGCTGCTGCGATTTTTTCATACCGTAGAGCAGTAAGATTTCATTTAAAGTATCAACCACAGAGTGAATGGCTTCACTCAACATGGCAGAACTATTCGTGATATAGGCAGCGACAAACTTCACCAGTGCAATCGCTAAATTGCCGAAGAGCGCTGCATATACCACGATTTTGTTAGATTCAGACATTTAAAATTGTCCTAAATTTATTTTTATCAAACAGATCTATTTGATTTTATAGCTCATTCCATAGTACTCAAACTGACTGTAGCTGTTGTTTGTTATTTTGTTGTTTTTACACCAACTGTCGATTGTTTCGACAATGCCATCATGTTCCATGTGAAACACGCTCTTTAGCGCAAAGGTATAGAACAAAAAAGGAAGCCGCAGCTTCCTTATAATTCTGTAGATGTACACGGTTCAACGTACTTTATTAAAATATTGCTCGTGCCACTCTTTCCAAAAGTACATCACAATACCAAACATCACGACCACGATTCCAACAAAGGCATTGGAGCTAATATGTTCACTGTTCAACGTAGCTCCCAAAACCAATGCTATGACAGGTGTCATCACATTACTGAGTGACACCGTTGATGCCGCCAAACGTTTGATCAGCCAGAAGTAACACAGCATTGCCACAATAGATGACATGATCATGGTAAAGACAAAACCTATCATGGCACGGCCACTTGGCAATTCGGTTGGAAAATGCTGCCAGATAAAAGGAATGATGAGTACCGAACCCAAGGCAGAAACAATCAGAGAACCTGTTGCCTGAGACATCGGTTTTAACGGTGCGTTAATCTGTTTCACCCAAAAAATCGAACTGATATATGACACCATACTGATTAGCATCAGTACAACGCCAATTGGATTGACTTTGCTATCAGCAGAATCTGCAAAGACAAAAGTTAGACCTCCCACTGCAACCGCCATGCCCAACCACTGCAAAGCGACCAATTTATGTGTTTTTAAAATTACATGGCCAATCAAACCGGCAATTAAGGGTGAAAAACCAAAAATCAGTGCCATTAAACCAGAGGTGAGATAATTGGCTGCCAGATAAATAAATAACTGTGCGCCAATCAAATTCAAACTCCCTGCCACATAACTTTTTAATGAGGTTTCATCAAACGGCAAAGGATCACGCATCAATTTCAACAAAAACAGCGCAATAATAGATGCACCGAAGTAACGGATAATCAACACCCACATCGGATGTATTTCCTGTACACTCCACACAATCGCGAGCGGCGTCGTCGCCCAAATCAGTACCAAAAGAGCATATATACTTGCCGTCAGCGGCAGTGAAGATTTCATTTCATTCTCAAATTTGATTGTTCTAACGACTTAACCTGAAACCCACTATTCAGATCTGGAACTACTCGTAAGACCAGTAACTAATAAAGTTTAAGACCAATTATTGCTCTCCACTTTATCAACTAAATTGGAGGCGGTATGAATGCCACCGATCGTTTGGGGTATATGGACTTCTCCTCAAACGATCAATAATCTCCCCTAGCCCCTCTTTAAAAAAGAGGGGGAACCATCCAAAAGAAATCCATTCTTCACAAAGACTACTCCCTCCTTTGAAAAAGGAGGGCTGGGGAGGATTAAAACCGTTGAATAGATCTACATAAGCTAAAACTATATACATGGACTACAAAATAGCTTTATAAGTGCGATGCTAAAACTAAAGACATAAAAAAACAGACCTACGTTACCGCAAGTCTGCTCCTCTTAGATATTCAGCTTACTTTACAAGTTTACGTAAATCTTGGCTTAAATCTAAATATTTATCCGCTTCAAACGCCGCATTCTTGCTAATCAATTTTTTCAAATGACGCATCTCTTTCGCAGCATTCACAGTGATACCACCCACGATTACACCGTCAGTAACACCAAACAAAACAAATGATGATTCTGCAGCTAATTCAGGATTTACTTCGCCACGTGCAATCCATTCGCTTGCAGCCATATCACCCACAAATTGATAGTTGATATTCAATTGATCTGTCCAGAACCACGCTGGATTTGGGGTTGGATGTTCAACACCCATTACATGACGAGCAAAGATACCTGCTTGTAAGTTCGCATTTTCCCAAGTTTCGACACGACGGTGGTTACCACAGTCACGAAGCTGAGTCGCAACGTCACCCGCTGCATAAATATCTGGATGCGAAGTTTGGCAGTTATCATTCACTTTAATGGCAAAATCAACGTCTAAACCTGCATCAACCGCAAGTTGAGCATTTGGCACAATGCCAATACCATAGATCACTGCATCGGCACGAAGTTCTTCGCCGCCTTCAAGCGTGATCACCACTTCTTCGCCATCAAGCTTACAGTCAGCAATAGAAGTCGAAAGACGAACATCCACACCTGCAAGACGTTGTTGAGCCAATAAGAATTCGCTCAATACGCGTGGAGATGAACGCCCCATCACCATTGGACCCATTTCAATCACGGTCACGATACAGTCTTTAGAACGTGCTGAAGATGCAAGCTCAAGACCAATCACACCACCGCCGATCAATACAATACGGCGACCCGCTTGTAATACAGGCACCAATGCTTGTGAATCTTCAAGGTTACGTAAGGTATAAACGTGTTTACCCAAAGCATCGAAATTCGGTAAACGGCGTGCTGCACCACCAGTTGCTAGAAGCAACTTGTCAAATGACACAATTTCACCATTTTTCAGTTCAACTGTTTTTGCATCGCTATGGATTTTTACAGCGCCATTGCCACGAATATGTTCAACACCGAGTTCTGCCAATTTTTCTTCTGACAGAATTTCAATTTTGGTCTCTTCAGGTTTTAGAATTACGTCTTTAGACAAAGGCGGACGTTCATAAGGAAGATGTGTTTCATCACCCACCAAAATGATTTTGCCTTCATACTTGTTCGCACGGAGTTCTAAAATGGCGCTAGCACCAGCTTGACCAGCTCCAACAATAACGATGGTTTCGATACCATTTTGGCTCATGGGTTTGTTCCTTATTTCAATTCTGCAGATACGATGCCGAAGCCCGCAATCCACTCACTAATGTCTTCGTAGCAATGTGTTGTCATGTCATATTCGCCCACTTCATGTAGTGCAGCAAAAGCAGCCATCCAAGAACGAACTTCTTGACCGCCACGACCACCCTCAACACGAATTTCAGCTTCAGTCATTGCTTCAATGGCAGCAAAGTCAGCTTTGGCAAACGTCTCAAGCAATGCACGATCCCATTCTGGGTTTAAAGGCACTGCGACAGAAGTATCACCCGCTGCGAGTTTTTGACCGACAGCAATGATTTTGCCTTGACGTGTATTACGTGCCTCTTCAGTTGGATTACGACCTGCAATCAGGAACTCTTCCACTTCTGGTGGAACTGAACCCATTTGCGGCGTTGGTGGATCATGAGACAAACCACCTGTACCCAAAACAAGTACACGTTCATTCTCTAAGTTCAATGATTTAATGAACTGACCGACTGCACGACCCAAAGCGACTGTACGCTTGGTTGTTGGCATCGGTGCAGCTGCACCATTGATAAAAATTGGAATCGTTGGATAACGATCAAGCTTACCACCACAAAGGAAATGTAATGGTTGAGTCACACCGTGGTCTGCCTGCATACGATAAGAGTATGCAACATCGACACCTTCATCCAATACGCGACGAACCAGACTGATTGCTGTTTCTTCAGGCACATTGATGTGGTCATTGTCTTTACCATAATCCCAATCACCTGCTGCTTTGGCACGAATACCGACGCAGAAAGATGGCATGAGGTCATAGAAGAAACCATTGAAATGGTCTGGACCAAAAGTAATGATCAATGTTGGATTATAGTCTTCGACTTCTTTAGCAAGTTTGGCAAAAGTTTCGCGAACTTTTTCCTCTTTGTATTTCTCTTGCGGAGAAGCGAATTCCATTAGGGGACTGTGCGATGCACAAATAAGTTTAACGGCCATGGGTGACTCCTAAACGGAAGGCAGCCAAGACGGCTGCCGAGTAAGTCCTTTACGTATTTGGCGAATTAAATCTCGTCAAAGAAGCCAGCACGTGGTTGACGTAAACCACGGATACCCAGACCACATTCAGCATTAATTAAAACACCAGTTAATGGACGGTTGTTTTGACGAGAAGCCAATAACACGTATGAACCAGTCATATCTTCAGGTTCGGGTAAGAAATTGAGCGGCATGCCGCGTGCAATCTTCTCAGGATCACGTGCATCGAGTAGACCGAGGTTTTCTTGGCCTAAAGAAGCAGCACCTTTGATGTTTACATTCATACCCGACGGAGCAACAGCGTTCACTCGTACTTTAGGCGCAAGCTCATAGGCTAATTCTTTCATAATCCCAACGCCAGCATGCTTAGACGCTGTGTATACAGGGCCTCCGCCTGCCGAATACAGTGCTGAGTTAGACAAAGTAAATATGATAGAACCTTCCGAAGCTATCAATGCATCAAGTGCAGCTTTGGCACCTAAGATGAGAGATTTGGTGTTAATACCCATAATCTCATCAAAAGCTTTCTCCAGCTGTTCACCCGATGTATTGACGATATCTGCGTAATGATCCCAGATACCTGCGTTTCCGACGAAACAGTCAAGTTTGCCATAATGTTCTACAGTTGCTTGAACTGCACGAACATTATCCTCATAGCTGGCTACATCTCCTGCGATCGCAAGCACGCGGTCACCAAAATGTTCTTTCAATGCATCAACTTTCGATTGAGAACGTTGAAGAACAGCAACTTGTGCACCTTCTTCTAAGAAACGTTCAACCAATGCCCAGCCTAAGCCTGAACCACCACCGGTAATAAGTGCAACTTCGCCTTGTAGCCAACCCATGATTACTCTCCTGCCATCTCTACGTATAAAGCACCATCTTCAACAATCACAGGGAATGTCTTGATAGGATCTGTTGCTGGTAAGCATAATGCTTGACCAGTTTTCAAACAGAATCGAGCCGAATGAAGTGGACATTCAACAGTGCCATCATCTTCAAGGTAACCTTCAGACATTGAAGCATTACCATGTGAACAACGGTCGTTCATCGCGAAAAATTCGCCATTGTTGTTGAATACTGCAAGCGCATCGATACCGTTAACGCCGCAATCTACTTTCAATGCTTCGCCTTCGTCTAATTCGTCAACTTGGCAAACAAAAATCTTATTCATTAGAAGAACACGCTCAGGTTATGTGAGTTGTAAGTCACCTGATCAAGGGTAATCTTACGGTTGAAGATTTCGAAACCTTGCTCAGTGTCGACTTTGCGGATCTTGTCGTGACGCTTACCACAGTAGATTGTTACATCTTTCTCTTTCTGGGTACGGTACAACAAGTACGTTACGTAAACGTCGTATTCGCCTTCAACTTCAGTCGCTTCAACAATTACATTTGAAACCATGTGTGTTGTACGTGAAGGAGGTTCTTCGGCCCATGCCATACCTGTCTCAAGACGGGCAACACGGCGTTCCAACAAATCTTTGGTATCGTTAAATACCCAAGTTGTAGGTGGCTCGATCGAACGGCGACGGTCACGAGTTTGAGCGTTCGGTGTAGTACGCAAGGTATAAGAAATATCTTCTGCCAATACGTCTAACCATTCGCGGAATTTCCAGTCGTCAAGCAATTTTGCTTCACGATAGAGGAACTGACTAATTTGGTGATGAAGTTCTAAACTGATTTGACTCATTTCATAAGCTCCTTCTCATATTCGTCAGCCGCAGCTTCAACGTCTTCCCATTTTTCATGAATCAATAAATCTGCCCAACGGCGGTACATACCACGTGCTGCAGTCTCAGAGAAAATATAGTTAGTGATACCCGGGATACCATCTTCACGTACTTTCTCGTTGCCTTTACCCATTTCCATAATTAATTTGTTTTGACGGGCTTTATAACCACGTAAAACTTTTTGAATTTCAATCCAGTTCTCAGAGTCATCTTGCTCAAGGAAACCAGCAGGACCGAATGCGCGAGTCGCAGAACGCTCAAATGCTTCTTTCACTTCTTGAGATGCTTCAGCGTCTGCAATACAGAATGCCCACACTTCAGTTTTGTTTGGACCACGTGGGTGCCATACACGAAGTGTTGCTGTACCGTTCAACCAAGACAATGTTGGGAACATGGTGTTGTGACCAGCAAGACGTAAAGCACGTACTTCGCCTAAACGCTCTTTAACTTCATCAAATGTTTCACGGAAGTAGTTTGCAACTTCACCATCTACCCAAACGTTTGCATCTGGTTTTTCTGTGAAGAAGAAGCCTGAACCGTGACCACGTGAACCGTATTGGATCGCGTCTTTCGCAGTTTCCCAAACTGGACGAGCTGTTTGTGCAGCACCTAATTTCTTAGATGATTCGTCATCTGGTTTCGCGCCAAGTACTTGGATCGCAGATGCGTGAGAGAACAATGCGTGGTATTGGTCAGATGCAAACTGTTCAGCTGCAAATTTCCAGTTACACTCGATTTCCCACTTGTGTACACCACCGATAATTTCTGTACCACCTGGACGACGGTCAAGAACACCATCTAAGTACCAAGCGATATCGCCCATGTATTCTTCTAGGTCAGGTGTTGTTTCATCCCAACAAGCGAATACTAAGCCTTTGTATGATTTAACACGGTTAACTTCAACAAGACCCCATTTCTCTTTGCAAGCACCGTGCGGGAACGCGCGGTCTTCAAGTGGAATATCTTTTAAAGAACCGTCAATGCCGTAAGACCAGCCGTGGTACGGGCAAGTAAATGCACGTGTATTACCACAGTCCGCGAAGCTCACACGCATAGAGCGGTGACGACATTGGTTTAAGAATGCTTTGATTGAGCCATCTTTTTGACGTGCCACGATGATTGGATCTTCACCCATATAGGTATTGAAGAAATCGCCGGCTTTAGGAATTTGGCTCTCATGGCATAGGAATAACCATGTACGACCGAACACACGTTCTAATTCAAGTTCGTAGATGTCTGGATCTGTATAGATAGATGGCGTGATACGTCCATTTTGTGCATCGACTAAAGCATCGATTTCGCGCACATCAATTTTTCCACTCATGAAAAGCTCTCCTGTGACCATAAGGCACAAAGTAATAGACTCAACTTTTCAACGATGATGGATTTTAGAGCGATATTCGGGAAATATTTATTTTGTTTTAATTAAGAGATTTTATGGATTATTACGGTAGATTTTTTTTATAGTATTTTTTTTAAATTACCGAGAACACCATTTATTTCGTGAATGGCAAAATAATCCTCACGCAATAGTTGTTTATAGATTATACTGAACGAACTTCTAAGTAAGACATTTTTTGGATTACTCCACGGGTTGATTATATGGAATTACGACACTTACGCTACTTCATTACTGTTGCTGAAGAACTCAATTTCAGTAAAGCTGCGTTAAAACTTTATACTGCTCAACCTTCTTTAAGCCAACAAATTAAAGATCTTGAAGAAGATGTCGGCGTAAAACTGTTGCACCGTACTAAACGTAAAGTTGAGCTCACAGAAGAAGGTGCCGTATTTCTAGAACAAGCACGTTTGACACTAGCTCAAGCAGACAAGGCCGTAGCGATGGCACGTCAGGTTTCACAAGCCAAACAGCAGATGCTACGGATTGGTTTTGTGCCTGTCGCAGAGATGAAAATCTTCCCTTATGTACTGCCTAATCTACGTGTTCAAAACCCAGAACTCAAAATTGAATTACTTAGTTTAAATAATCGCGATCAGATGAAATTGCTACAAAAAGGTGAACTAGATATCACTTTTACTCGCAATAACTTTCATAGCGACGAAATTGAAAGTCAGTTTGTATTACGTGAACCATTGATCTTTATTTTACCCAAAGATCACCCTTTAGCGAAGTACGAACGTATTCCAGTTAAAGCATTGAATGGTATTGATTTTATCATTCCTGCACGTGAACAATCTGGCACGTTGCATGAAGCCATTTTGGACTTTGCTTCGACCCATGGTATTCAATTTAATATCGTGCAAAAAGCCGACAATATCCTGTTTAACATTAACTCCATCGGCATGGGCTTAGGCTGCACGATCCTACCGGGATACATCGCGCCATTGACCATGAACAATACGGTGATTCGTCCTTTAGATGTCGAATTACCGTATCTAGACTTGTATGTAAGTTACCGAAAAACGGCGAGTTCTGTGGCTGTAGATAAATTCCTTGAACTGCTAACCAAAGTTTTTTATCTCGATATTAATCGCGAACAGCGTTAATTTTCGCCAAGTCATAATTTATAGATATAGCACCATTATTTTTAAAATGAATAATGGTGCTTTTTTTATGGCTAAAAAGTCGCTTTTTTAATCGTTTAAATGTTTTAATCGACGCATTTTATCTATCATGCATATCGACTTGATGGAAAATAACTTATAAATTTTAGTTTAGACATTGATAAAAATTGCTAAAAATAGCCGATTTACAACTTAAGTCTAATAAATAATTCCCCATCCCCAACCATTTAGATGAGCTTATTTTATGCCTTTTTACTGATTTAGACCGTACACTGTCGACCTTTTAATGAGAATAATACTCATTTAAAGTATTTCTTTCAAAAGATTTATATAAAAAAAAGGATGGCAAAACCATCCTTTTTTTGAATTTCATGTCAGTGACAAGAAATTACACACCACGCGCTTTTAAATAATCTTTAATCACGGTGTTGAATTCTTCTGCTTTTTCAACTTGAGACCAGTGGCCACATTGGCTGAAAATATGCGCATCAGCATGAGGAACGGTATTCAAAATATCCCACGTACGAGATACTGGAATCACCACGTCTTGTACACCGTGAATCAACAATACTGGCACAGTAATGTCTTTCATTTTTTCGAAGTCGAGTGGGAATTCGAAACGGTCACGGTCGCGTGCGCCAACAACATCCATCAAACGATTTGATGCATAGTCATTTGCAGCAGAAGCGAAACGTACTTTTACCAATTCATCAGTAATCAAGTCTTTGTTTACAACAAACATAGACAAGGTTTTCTTGATGCCTTCTTCGGTTAATACAGGGTTTGCATGTGCTTTAAGTGCTGCAGTTTGTTTAGCACCGCCTGTACCCATAGAAACGATACCCAATACACGTTCTGGATAGTCCAAAGCCATTTGGAATGCTAACCAGCCACCGAGTGAGTTACCCACTAACCAAGTTTTTTCAATACCTAGGGCATCTAACGTACGTACAGCGTGATCAACCCAAGCACGGATACCATAAGCAGTATTCGGTGCAACAACAGTTTGACCATAACCAATCGTATCGATAGCGATACAACGTGCTTGTTCACCAATTTGAGGTAGGTTCAACCACCAGTTAGCAGCAGCAGATACACCTGTACCTGAACCGTGTAAAAATAGAATTGGTGTGCCTTCACCCACTTCGTGGTAATGCGTTAATTCGCCTTCAGCAGTTTCAATCCATTTATCTTCTAAACCAAAGAATGAATCAGTTGTATAGTCAGGAATCTGAACAGTGCTCATACATGCTCCTCGTATTGCGTAGAGCTTATGTTTCAATCCATAACGGATTTAAACACAAGGGGGACTCTTTTGGATTTTGTGGTTTTTACAGTCTCATATTACCTGTTCAGCCACTGCTAACTGATACATATTTACGATCATAAACAACAAATAGACTATAATTTAAGTTATTGTTTTTTAAATATATAAATCAAAAATATATCCATAAAATCTTTGAGGTATTTCTTTTTTAAATAACCCAGCGAATAAAAAGGGAAGCAATGAATCCACTTCCCTCTTTTTTATCCTGAGAAATTAGAACTTATAGGTATAAGTTGTCGCTACACGGTACTCTTGCAAGTCAGATTTGTAATCGAAATCGGCATCGATATACATTGCCTGGAAGCCTAAGCCCTTCAACTTACCTTCAGGCACGGTGTAGTTCACAATTAAGTTCAATTCATCTGACTTCTGATCTTTAAGACCAGCAATTTCTGCATCTGAACCTGTGAAATACACAGCAGTTGTATTTAAGCCTTTCACACCCATTTCTGAGAAATCATAGCCATAAGTAAAGCCCCATGATTTTTCATTTTTTGCAGTAAATGTTGCTATACCCCAGTTGACTAAGTACGGCTGCGGCACCCATCCACCCAGTGTTGGGAATGCATTATCACCAAACATTTGTTGATAACCCAAACCAAAGGTATGCGAACCGTAATTCACTTTCGCACCAACCGATAACGCTTGGTTATCAATTTCGCCATACAGTTTGTCACCCGAATCCGAGTTGTCAAAATAACGGATATGGCTATCCAGTTTGGCTTTGTCACCTAACTTAGTTTTATAGTTCGCGCCGACATATTGCTGTGTGTAAATGTCTTGAACATCGGCATACCAATAGCTACCACCAATTTCAGGTGTGAATTGATGGTCAATACCCGCAATATACATACCATCAGAAGTTGGCCCAAGATCATAATGACCCATGGTGCCATCTGGTAATCTTTTACCTGGAGCGAACATTGATAAATCACGGAATTGGTTGTCATAACGGTTATTGATCCCGTCAATGTATGCCAAAGTTAACTTAGTATCTTTAATCTCTTTCGATTCTAACCATGCACCGCTATAAGTCGTCATTAACTGACGTGATGGATCGAAAACCAACACTGGAGAAACTGGTAATAACTCACCCACTTTCAACTCAGTTTCAGATACTTTGGCTTTCAGGGTCACGCCCACTTTACCAAAGTTATCTTTTGATTCTTTACCATCGTGCGGTAAGATCCAGTCTGGGTTTTTATCACGTGCATTAAGTTTAAATGCATGTTGAACCAAAAGGTCAGCACCCACTTGAATACCTGCACCAATATCTTGATACCCTGACTTGGCATCCAAAGTCACACCCTGTGACCATGAACCCCAGTTACCCGCCGGATTTTCTTTAATTTGACGGTCTAAGTAGAAGTTTTTAAATTTCAATTGTACTTGGCTGTCGTCAACAAAGTCCGCATAAGTTGCAGATGTTCCTAATGTTGCTGTCGCAGCAAGAATTGCTATCCATAAATTTTGACGACGCATGGCTTATTCCCAGTGATCAAATTAAGCTATGACATCATCATGCTCAACAATACCTTGGAAAAAAATCCGACTACAGTATTAAGGTTTATCAGGCTTTTGTACGACTTGAACTTTGGAAGCTATTTCTAGTTATTTTCCTTAGAGATTAAAACAATAACTCTTTTTTATTATTTAGAACGACTGATTAAATTAACCCCATGTTTTATTAACGTAAAATAGAAAGTTTTTTATTTTTCGCAATTACATACGCTGTATTAATTGCTTTTAAGTTTAATCAAAGTTTTTTGCTGAGATTTATCCTTATTTTAGTTATAAAATTTAACTATAACATGATATTTAATTTATATAATAATCAAAAACTTAAAGTTAAATTTCACCACCATGACTGCTCGAAATCGACCATTGGTTCGCAGAACTTTTCTTATTTCAATCCGCTTTCCATGCCTCAAGCCCATCTCAAACCAAAACAGCCACTTCAGACATAAAAAAAGCGCCCATTTCGGGCGCTTTTTTTTAAAGCAAATTAAGCATTTGCCTCTTTCGCTTTAGACATCGTCAACGCTAGGTCTTCGATCATATCTTCCTGACCACCAACCGTACCACGACGACCAAGCTCAAGAAGAATTTCACGAGCAGATACGCCGTATTTCGCTTCAGCGCGTTTTGCGAATAATAGGAATGAAGAATACACACCTGCATAACCTAAAGTTGCTGCATCACGGTCAGCACGGATAGGCTGATGCATCATTGGTATAACCAATTCTTCAGCAACGTCCTGAACTTTGAACAAGTCTACGCCAGTGTCCATACCCATACGGTTCGCCACCGCAACGAATAGTTCTAATGGTGTATTACCTGCGCCTGCGCCTAGGCCAGCAGATGCCAAGTCGACACGGATCGCACCCGCTTCAACAGCAGCAACAGAGTTTGCCACGCCCATACCTAAGTTATGGTGACCATGGAAACCAAGTTCAATCTCTGAACCCAAGTTTGCACGTAAGATACCTACACGGTCAGTCACATCTTGAGGAAGCATGTAACCTGCAGAGTCTGTTACATAAATACAGTTTGCACCGTAAGACACCATTTTTTGTGCTTCTTCGAGTAATTTCTCTGGTGTCGCCATGTGCGCCATCATCAAGAAGCCCACAGTGTCCATGCCGAGTTTACGCGCAGCCGTAATATGCTGTTCAGAAACGTCTGCTTCAGTTGAATGTGTTGCTACACGAATCGTAGAAACACCAACATCATGTGCCATATGCAAATGATCAACCGTACCGATACCAGGAAGTAAAAGTGCAGACACTTTCGCCTGTTTTAGGTTTGGAATAACGGCTTTTAAGTATTCTTCATCAGTTGCTGCAGCAAAACCGTAGTTCACTGAGTTACCACCAAGACCGTCACCATGAGTAACTTCGATCAGCGGTACACCGGCATCATCAAGCGCAGTTGAAATAGCAATCATTTGCTCGATAGATGTTTGATGGCGCATTGGGTGCATACCATCACGTAAAGTCATATCGTGAATAATAACCTTAGACATGTGGCTACTCCTTAAGCTTCAACAGTGGATAAAACGCGTTCTGCAAACATTTCTGCAGTACGTGCAGCTGCCGCAGTCATAATGTCGAGGTTACCTGCATATTTAGGAAGATAATCACCTAAACCTTCAACTTCTAAGAAGATTGAAACACGGTTACCGTCAAATACAGGACCATTTACAAGTTTGTAACCTGGTACATATTTTTGAACTTCAAGAATCATCGCATGTACAGATTCAGTGATTGCTGCTTGATCTGGTTCACCTTCAACAAGACAGTGAACAGTATCACGCATCATCAGTGGTGGCTCAGCAGGGTTAATGATGATGATCGCTTTACCTTGTTTCGCACCGCCCACTTTTTCAATAGCGCCAGCAGTCGTACGAGTAAATTCATCAATGTTTTTACGTGTACCTGGACCCACAGATTTTGTTGATACTGTTGCAATGATTTCGCCATATTCAACAGGCTGAACTCGTGAAATCGCAGCAACCATAGGAATCGTTGCCTGACCACCACATGTCACCATGTTGACGTTCGGAACTTCACCTGCGTCCAATAACGCTTCTAAGTTTACTGGTGGTACGCAGAATGGACCGATTGCAGCAGGTGTTAAGTCAATCATTAACACGCCAAGTTCATTTAATTTGCGGCTGTTTTCAGCATGAACATAGGCAGAAGTTGCATCAAATGCGATTTTAATGTCGTCTTCAATTACGTGTGCAAGTAAACCATCTACGCCTTCAGCAGTGGTTTTTAAACCCATTTTAGCAGCGCGAGCCAAGCCTTCAGACGTCGGGTCAATACCAACCATCCATACTGGTTCTAAAAATTCGCTGCGTTGAAGTTTGTAAAGCAAGTCAGTACCAATGTTCCCTGGACCGATCAATGCACATTTAATCTTTTTCATGAATGTGTACTCTTAAAAATTCCGTAAAACCCAAGCTTATTTCGCTGCAAATGCTGCAGTCACAGAACCAAAGCCTTCAATTTCAACTTTGAATTCATCACCAGGATTTGCCACAACCATTGGGCCTAAAGCACCGGTCAATACGATGTCACCTGCAAGCAATGGACGACCACGACGAACCATTTCGTCAGCCAACCACACTGCTGCATTTAATGGGTTAGAAAGACACGCTTTACCCACACCTTGTGAAACCACTTCTTCACCACGCGTCATGACCATTTTGCAATTTACAAGGTCAAGATCTGCAAGTTTTACAGGCTTAGAACCCAGTACAAAACCTGCTGAAGATGCGTTATCTGCCACAGTATCAATCAACGAGATTTTCCAGTTTTCGATACGGCTATCGACCACTTCAATTGCAGGCAGTGCATATTCTGTTGCACTAATAATGTCTGCATAGGTGTGTTTTTCTTTGGTCAAATCTTGGTTAATCACCAAAGCAATTTCTGCTTCAACTTTTGGCTGAATCAATAAACCAGCAGGGATTTCTTCACCATCGCCATACGCCATGTCAGCAAACAACATACCGAAGTCAGGTTGATCAACGCCTAACTGCGCTTGTACAACTTTTGAAGTTAAGCCAATTTTACGACCTACAAGGCGACGACCTTCTGCCACCGCACGTTTGGTATTCACTTCTTGAACGGCATAAGCAATATCTACATCAGCACTTTCACCACCAAGTTGTGGACGGATCGGTGCAATCGCAGCCTGATTTACTTCCGCATCGCGTAATGCTTGCGCAACTGATTCAACAACAGCAGAATTCGACATCAATGTTTCCTTAAACTGCAAAAATTGGATGCACAACGTGTTTCATCCCGATCACCATCAAAATCAAAGTGATGAAAGTCATGTCAGGATTCGCCTAAAGCATTTCACTTGACATACTACACGTTATGTTTAGATGCATTTAGCATCGAGATTTTAGAAAGTGAATACCAATACTTATTTTATTTATGACTATAGCTATTAGCTATAAATTAATCATTATTTATTATTAATATTCAAAAACTTAAGTCAAAATAATTAAATAAAATTCACTATTTTTTTCGCCCTTAAATCTGAATCTCTACTAAAAAACTTGGCTTATACGACTAAAAGATAAGATTAAAAGATTATTTTAGCGTCAGGCCAACTTTTACGCATAGGTGTTTAATTTCATCTGATTTAGTTTAATAAATTGAAAATTTAAAAATAAATCAATAAACAACAATAAGATAAAACCAAAAATTCAAACAAAAAATCTATTCCAACTTGTGGTAAAAGGCCAAATAGTTGCGCTCAACTTTTTAAGGTAAATTTGCTAGAAGACTGCTTGTTATTGTAGAAAAATCTAGTGTTATTACTTTTTTAAATAATTGAATTTACTCATTTCAACAAGTAGAGCTTGCATTACTATTCATTTGGTAACAAAAAAGGTGAAAACAAATTTCACCCTTTTTACTCGTTTGTATCTAAAACTATACAGCTAGACGTAATTTCACGTGTTCTAGTAGAAATTCAGTCAAATCACCTACGCTATGTGCAATATGTAAGGGTTGAAAATACTGGAGTGTTTCTACAGTATGCACTCCATAGCTCACGCCTACACGTGGCATCTGAATATTGAGGGCCATTTCTAAATCATAAGATGTGTCACCGACCATAATGGCTTGATCAGGACGCAGCCCTGTTTCCGCCAAAATTTCTGCCAACATTAATGGATCTGGCTTAGATTTGGTTTCACTGGCTGCTCGGGTCGCACAAAATAGCTCATGACTTTGCGTTTGAGCCAAGACACGGTCTAGACCTTTACGACTTTTTCCTGTTGCAACAGCCAATTGTAGACCGGCATCGCGTAATTCCTGCAACATATCCGCGACACCATCAAACCACATATCCCCTTTGGAATGGGCCACATAGTGATCGGCATAACTTTGCAAAATGTCGCTGTGCAATTCAGGAACCGTCGGAAATAACCGCTGTGCGACTTCCGGCAGACCTAAACCAATAATACTTTTCGCATCAGCATCGGTCAGCGGCTGTGAATATTGATCTGCTGCAAATTTTAAACTCGCTACAATTTGACCCACAGAATCAAATAAAGTGCCATCCCAATCGAAAATGACTAGTTTTACAGCTGAGTTCATACGTTTTCCTAGATTTGATTCAGTGTTTGGTAATTCAGATTCTGGAGTGCATCAATTTATTTACCTCACCCCGGCCCTCTCCTTAAAGGAGAGGGCGAAAGAAAACTTACGAAGCAGTCCTGCTCAGGGAGAGAAGTCTCGTATTTAAAACTTACTCGTCATCTTCTGAAGACTTCACCACTTTGTCGGCTTTTTGCGCGCGTAGCTGCGCCACAAGGCTTTGCATATCTTCTGGCAATGGCGCTTCAATGGTTTGGTAACCCGGAATTTCTAAACGCATAGCATGTAGACATAAACGACGTGGCTTTGGACCACGGTATTCAGTTTCATGACCGTATTTTTCATCGCCCACCAATGGATGACCAATACTTAAACCATGTACACGGATCTGATGGGTACGGCCCGAAAGTGGAGACGCATACACCAATGTGGCATGCATAAAACGTTCTTTCACGTTCCACAGCGTCTTCGACTCTTTACCTTCTTTAGGTGATACACGAACACGACGCTCGCCATTTGCCAGTTCGTAACGATGCAAAGGCTGATCAATGAGCTGCTTATCCAAACTCACCACGCCTTTCACCACAGCAGCATAAGTTTTTTGGATTTTGTGCTCACGTAACATGTCTTGCAGGCTTTTTAACACACTACGTTTTTTCGAAATCATCACCAAACCAGAAGTGTCGCGGTCAATTCGGTGAATCAGCTCAAGGTATTTCTTCCCTGTTGCGACACGTAAACCTTCGATCAAGCCATACGCCACACCACTACCGCCGTGAACAGCAATACCAGAAGGTTTGTTTACCACCATTAAGCCTTCATCTTCATACACCACACGGCTCAGTAAACTTTGCGCGACTTTGTCCGATACGGGAACCGCAGACTCATCTTTTTGCTCATAACGAATTGGAGCAACTCGAACTTGGTCACCAATATTGAGTTTGGTTTCCGCTTTGACGCGTTTTTTATTGACGCGGACTTGGCTTTCACGAATCAGACGATAAATGCGACTTTTAGGCACACCTTTCAGACGACTAAACAGGAAATTATCAATACGTTGACCCGCCTGATGCTCGTCCACTTCAAACCAGGTGACGCTTTGCCATTCTTGCGTAGAATTCATACAGTTACTGTGACCTAAAAAAATACTAAAATTGATTAAAAATTGATCATTTAAGCTATACTTTTCGCAAGAAACATAAGCTTAGCCCATAGGCAGATGATGCAAGGTTTGATATAGTCAGCGCACGGAAACCACCGTAACTGAGTAAAAGTTGATTCATTTCAGTATTTACTGTCATTGAACTTTCAAGCAATTACTCATTTAGCTCGGAAAGGTCCCAAAAGAATTATGCCGACGCCGAAGGCTTATTATATCGGCAAAACTGCAAACTGTTGCGTTTAATTGTGCCGTAGGTACATAAAACAGTTTGCCCCAAAAAAATATGTGCCAACCAAGGTTGGTTTTTAAACGTAAACTGATACACATCAGACCAGTCGCTCCCTGGAAATCGTGTTCAGGCCACAACGTTTGATGCATTGGATCTGCACAGTTTGTAAAGGTACGATGATAATTCCGTATCAAGACGCTCTATCAGATATGAATGGATGCTCTTCGAGCAATGTGACAGTGAAAGTTACTCACATCCAATGCACCGTTTGTCCGCCAGTGAAACGCGTTCAGGTGACTTTAATCGTTTAAAAGATTGAAGCCGTATTGCCATCATCAATACGTGAATCAAAAACCGTTGCCCGCCCAAAGAAGGTCGGTACACATGCACAGATGATGTTTTTCGATCTGTGCAACTTGATCCATGCTATCTGATGCTCGCTACGAGTCAGGCGATGTTCTTCTGTGTATCACTATTAGGTGTTACACCCATGAAACGTATGTTGATTAATGCAACACATGCCGAAGAAATTCGCGTTGCACTTGTCACTGGTCAGCGTCTTTACGATTTTGACTTAGAGAATCGTACCCGTGAACAAAAAAAATCGAATATCTATAAAGGTCATGTGACTCGCGTAGAGCCGTCTTTAGAAGCTGTATTTGTTGAATACGGTGCAGGTCGTCAAGGTTTCTTGTCGATGCGCGAAATCGCTAATTCTTATTACAAAGCAGATCCTCGCCAAACTTCAAACATCCGCGAATTGATCACTGAAGGCACTGAGCTTTTGGTTCAAGTGGAAAAAGAAGAACGTGGTAATAAAGGTGCTGCCCTTTCTACATTTATCTCTCTTGCTGGTCGTTATTTGGTCTTGATGCCAAACAACCCGAAAGGTGGCGGTATTAGCCGTCAAATTTCAGGTTCAGTTCGTGAAGAATTGAAAGAAATGTTGGCGTCTTTAAATGTCCCTCGTGGCATGAGCGTGATTGTACGTACTGCAGGTATTGGTCGTTCTCAAGAAGAACTCCAACTTGACCTTCAACACTTGCTGGACCTTTGGGCACAAATCCAAAGCACATCAAGTTCTGGTCCATCACCAATGTTGGTTCACCAAGAAGCCGGTGTGGTTACACGTGCAATTCGTGACTATTTACGTGATGATGTTGCTGAAATTCTGATTGACTCTGAGCAAGCGTATAACGAAGCGTATAACTTTGTTAAAGCGGTGATGCCACGTCAAATCGACAAATTAAAAACCTATACGTTAAATGAACCGTTATTTGCTCATTTTGGTATCGAAAGTCAAATCCAAACTGCCTATGAACGTGAAGTAAAACTTCCTTCTGGTGGTTCAATTGTGATTGACCAAACTGAAGCATTGGTTTCAATTGATATTAACTCTGCAAAATCAACACGTGGTAGCGACGTAGAAGATACAGCGCTCAATACCAACCTTGAAGCTGCTGAAGAAATCGCTCGCCAATTACGTTTACGTGATATCGGTGGTTTGGTTGTGATCGACTTCATCGACATGACCAAAGACCGTAACCAACGTATGGTTGAAGCTAAACTTCGTGAAGCAACACAAAGTGACCGTGCACGTATCCAATTCGGTCAACTGTCACGCTTTGGTTTGATGGAAATGAGCCGTCAACGCTTACGTCCATCGCTTGAAGAAGCCACAGGTTATGTGTGCCCACGCTGTCATGGCACAGGTATGGTACGTGACCTACGTTCTTTATCACTTTCAATTATGCGTAAAGTGGAAGAAATTGCGCTACGCGAACGTCATGGTGAAGTTCAAGTTGAAGTGCCTGTTGAAATTGCTGCATTCTTATTGAATGAAAAGCGTCACAGCCTTGTATATCTTGAACAAACTTCAAATGTTCGTGTGACTGTACTTCCACACCCTCACCTAGAAACACCACATTACGAAATTTCGTATAACCCTGAAGGTTTTGCACCTACAAGCTATGAACGCACTGAAGCGACACGTTCTAGCGAAAAAGAATTGGGTTACGAAGCATCTGAATGGCATTTAGGTGAAGAACAGGCCGCTGCTGCTCAGCAACAAGCACCTGTACAACAACAAGAAAAAGGCCACAAAAAGAATAAGCAACAACCCGTTGTTGCTCAACAAGCACCTGCACAAGTTGCCGCTCCTGCAGCATCATCTAGTCCATGTGCATGGTTAGAAAACTTATTTGTTCAAAAACAAGCTGCAACCGTTGACCAGTCGCGTACTGCAAACAATGCCGCTGCTGCAATTGAACAAATGGTAAATAGCGGTGCTGCAAGCCGTGGCCAGTTTGGTCAAATTACCCCTGCATCGGCAGCGCCTGTTGTTGTCGTAGACAATAATGCTTACCTTGCGCCTTCTTCTGTTGTGCACAAACAAGAACGTGACAGCCATTCAGAAAAAGCTGACCGTGAAGAAAAACGTCACAACAAAAAGCGTACTAAGCATAAAGAACCACGTGAACAAGAAGCTCAATCGCATCAAGTTCATGAAGAAGTGTTACAACCTTCACGTCAAGACCGTCAAGAACAGCGTAATAACGAAGCACGTCAAAACGAACGCCAAGAGCAACGTTCTGAACGTCAAGAACCGCGCCAAGACAACCGTCAAGACCAACGTGAAAACCGCCGTAACTCACGCCGTCAACACAACAACGAACAAGTACAGCAAGATGTTCAAAACAATGAACAACCGCAGTCTGTTCCACGTCGTGACCGCAACAACCAACAACGTCCAAATCGCCCAAATCGCCACCGCGATCAAAGCGTATTGAACGAGCAAGCGATTGCTCAGGAAGTTGCAACTGAGCAACAACCTGAAAACCGCAATCAACGTCAACCTAAAGTTGAAGTTGTTAATGCACCACGTCAAGACGTGATGCCAACAGCACTTGTAGTAAATGTTGATCAAGCTCAAAGCGAAATCGTAGCGCTAAATACTGCCCCAGCAGTTGAAAAACCTGTAGAAACCCCAGTAGTCCAAAAAGCCGCTGTCGTTGAAGCAGAAAAAGTGGAAAAACCTGCGACTGAAACAAAAGAAGTAGGATATAAACCACAGCATGCGCAGCAAAAACCGTCTCGTGCAAGCAATGACCCTCGTCAGCGCCGCCGCGAACAACGTGCAGCTCGCGCTCAACAAGCACAGGCTCCGAAAATTTCGCCATCTCAAGTGCCGACACTAGGTCAATACACTGTAAGCAGCTTGATTAAGCATGTATACGGTGAAGACTGCTCAGTACTGATTGAGCAATTTGGCTTAATTCCAACATTCAACCGTGCATTGCAAAAATTCACGGAAGAATATGCCGCGACTTTGACTGCACCTGCAGCTGAAGCAGCTGTAGAGAAAAAGCCTGTCACTCGTGATGTTCAAGTTACAAAAGCTGCACCTGAAGCTGAACCAGCGCCAATGTTGGATTTGACACCACCAAAGCCTGTGTCAGATAAACGTGTTGCTAATGACCCACGTGAGCGTCGTCGCCTTGCTAAACTTGCCGCTGAACAAGCGAAACAAGACCAAGCAAAAGCACATGCTGAGGTGGAAGCTACGCCTGTCGCAGACACTGCTATTGAGGCGCCTGTAGTTGCAGAAGCTAAAGCTGCTACAGTTGAAGCCAATGTATCCGACGTTGCAGGTCAAACTGAAACACCTGAACCCGTTCAAGCTGAAGTACTGACACCCGTTCAAGCTGAACTGGATGTGAGTGCGCAACCTGAAAAGACGGAAGAAGTGTCTGAAGCTCCTACTAAACCAGTAGAAGAAAAAGCTCAAGCCGTTGAAGCGGAAAAGAAAGTTGAGGTTCCTGTAGACGAAAACTCGGCCGCTGAAGGTGAAAAACCTGCACGCCCTCGTCGTCCTCGCGGTCGTCCACCGAAAAAAGCAAACACCGCAACTGAGCAGTAATTTGCTATTTTGCAGGTGAATAAAAAAATCCAGTCATTTCGGTGACTGGTTTTTTTTTGATACTTTTGTCAAATTAGGTTGATTGCACTAGATCGAAACGATTAAAAGACAATTGTAGAATTTGCTACAAATTTCATTGCAAAGAAATAGACCGTATCGGATTACGAAAAATAAATAGGATTCACATGAGCCAAACTACACAACACGACCTTATTGGGATTGCTGATGTTGCAGCAAAAATTCCCGCGTTCATTAGCAAAGTACCCAACCTGTTGAGTGGTCTAAAGCAAGCCTATTTACGTACCCCAAATACTTCCGCAGGCTTAGGGATTGCATTTGAAAAAGCCGTAAAGCGTAATCCCAAAGGCTATGCGCTATATTTTGAAGAGCAAAAATACACCTATAACGAACTCAATGAATGGGCCAATCAAATTGGTCACTATTACCTAGCACTCGGCGCAAAAAAAGGTGATGTGATTGCGGTGATGATCGAAAACCGATCTGAACTCGTGGCAACTATCGTGGCTTTAGCCAAAATTGGCGTCACCAGTGCCTTGGTCAACACCTCACAAGTTGGCAAAGTCCTGACACACAGCATCAACTTAGTGAACCCAATTGCGGTAATTGTGGGCGAAGAATGCCGTCAAGCCGTAGAAGATATTCGTAATGATCTCAGTGTGGCTACAGATCGTTTACATTGGTTTGCAGATCAAGCCACTCGTGTTGATGCCGGTCAAGCACCTAAAGGCTTCTTAAACCTTGCAGAAGCGATTGATGAATTTCCAAAGTTCAACACACCCACCACTGCAAGTGTAAAAGGCAAAGACGGCCTATTTTATATCTACACCTCTGGGACAACAGGCTTACCTAAAGCGGTGATTTTCACCAACAGCCGTTGGACTTTGGCTTATGGAACATATGGTCACGTCCTTAATCTGAATAAAGATGATGTGATGTATGTGACCTTACCGCTCTACCATGCTACAGGTACTGTAGTTTGTTGGTGTGGGGTGATTGCCGGTAGCGCCACGCTTGCCCTGCGTCGCAAGTTTTCAACTTCATCGTTTTGGAAAGATGTACAAAAATTTGATGCGTCAGCCATTGGCTATGTGGGTGAGCTTTGCCGTTATTTGATGGATGCCCCACATTCAGACCTTGAAAAAGGCCATCGTGTGAAAAAAATGATTGGTAACGGCATGCGACCAAACATTTGGGATAAGTTTAAAGAACGCTTTGGGGTCGAAGAAGTCCTTGAACTCTATGCGTCAAGTGAAGGCAACGTCGGCTTTAGTAATGTGTTTAACTTTGACAACACTGTTGGTTTTTCACCAACGCCTTATGCGATTATTCAGTTTGATAAAGAAAAAAATGAAGCTGTACATGATGCTAAAGGTCGCTGCATTAAAGTGAAAAAAGGCGAAGTTGGCTTACTCATCGGTAAAATTACCCGTCGCTCACCTTTTGATGGCTATACCGACACGGAAAAAAACAAATCCGTCATTATGAAAGATGTATTCAAGCATGGTGATTCATACTTCAACACTGGTGACTTGGTTCGAGACATTGGCTTCCGACATGCACAATTTGTCGACCGTCTAGGCGATACTTTCCGCTGGAAAGGTGAAAACGTCTCAACCACTGAAGTTGAAAACATGGTGAGTGAGTACGATAAAATTGCTGAAGCTGTGGTTTATGGCGTAGAAATTCCAGATACCAATGGCCGTGCAGGTATGGCTGCCATCACGCTCACCGATGGTGCCGAACTCAACGAACAAGATTGTAGTGAAATGGTTCTACAATTTAAAAAATGCTTACCCGCTTATGCTGTGCCAGTATTTTTACGTGTACAGAAAAAAGTCGAAACCACAGGTACGTTTAAATACCAAAAAAATAAGCTAAAAGAACAAGCCTTTGATCCTCAGCAAACGGATGAGCGAATCTTGGTTTTACTGCCAAATGCAACTGCTTACTGCGATTTAACTCCTGAAATTTATGCCAATATTCAGGCATATAAATACCGTTTTTAAGCAAATAGCGCTCATTTTAGCGACAGATATCCGCTAAAATGAGCTACTTTGTTGTATTTATAATCAAACAAAAGCAAGTTTATGAATTTTTACTTGCGCTTGAAGCAGATCTTGCTACAATACGCACCATCAAGCGAAATGGGTCGTTAGCTCAGTTGGTAGAGCAGTAGACTTTTAATCTATTGGTCCCGCGTTCGAGTCGCGGACGACCCACCATTTCCTTCGATACCACAAGATGGGTCGTTAGCTCAGTTGGTAGAGCAGTAGACTTTTAATCTATTGGTCCCGCGTTCGAGTCGCGGACGACCCACCATCTTTCTAAAATGCCAGTTTTAGATTACAATCTTGTACATACCCCCTAAGGGTCGTTAGCTCAGTTGGTAGAGCAGTAGACTTTTAATCTATTGGTCCCGCGTTCGAGTCGCGGACGACCCACCATTCTTTCTTAGGGCTTCTTTCTTCCGGCAGTTGAAGAAAAAGAAACCTGCAGGTTCCGACCAAGACAAACCATCACCATTATTGGTTTTGATTCGCCATTCTCGAAATTTTGCTATAGCGATGTTGCGAAGTATCATTCTTGTCTTGCTAGATGAAGTATTTGACCTGAAAAATTTTAGATAACAAATATTCCCTAGTATTCAAAACTACGCGCTTCGTTTATCTTGCTAAAATTTTAAAATGCTCTTTTAAAATTTTCTCAGGGTTGTTAGCTCAGTTGGTAGAGCAGTAGACTCTTAATCTATTGGTCGTGGGTTCGAACCCCACACAACCCACCAATTCTGTTTAGTCTTAACTATGTCGTATTAATAATTCAATTTTTTATTTGCTAGTAACATTTGATCCACCAAGATCTGCGAATTTCACGCCGACACTCAAACGCAATTTATAATTTTATTTACTTCATTCGCAGTATTTAATTTGGGTCTTTCACCAAGGTATAGGCATGTTGAGGCTGAGGATAACCTTTAGAAAATAATTCCTGATTTCGATCGACTTCACCTTGACGAATTTTGTCTAAATCCATAGTGATTTTATTTTCATTAATCACGCGATAATAAAAATTCACGCCTTCTTTTCGATGAACCACCAGCTCGGTATGTGCTTCATTGACACTCCACGTATCCTTACGATATTTCACATTAATGCCTGACGTATTGGTTTTTTCAGCAAACACTTTTCCAATTTGAATAATACTGCGGTGTACCGTGCCATCTGGCAATAAGTTAAGGATGAACTCTGCATCGCCTTCTGGGCATGGAATAAAACTGTCATCGCATTTCACTTTGGCATGAAAACGTCCAATAAAAATTTTGGCATGCTCAGGAACAGGAGCTGACTTTATTTCATCGTCATTCGGCAATGTCGCCTGCCCTGCCACTTGGGTTAATTTTTTTCCATGATCTTGCTTCGCTTGAACTTCCGATGCGACAGTTGATGCTGAACTTTCACCCTTATCCGCTGCGGGTTGAGGCGTTGGACTACAACCACTAAAAGAGAGGCTGAACACTCCTGCAAACACTGAAAGATATGCAAATTTCATCAAAAAAGGTGAAGCCGATGTTTTCATATAATGTGCCAAGACCAATCATTCATTGGTTTTTTCAGTTCTTGCTGACTTAATATTGTAATCAAAAAATCAACGCTGTATACATATATTTGCGATATATGTTAATCATATCTCATTGTTATCGTTGATATTTAATTAATAATCAAGCTATTTTAAAGGCAAACTAATCAAACCAATTCTTCAAATTACATAACTTTACTTAATTTTTTTTCTGCACCCTTTAAATCGCAAAGCTTGTCACCATTTCTATAATATGAATTTGGAAATATTCAAATTTATTCTTTTTTTGAAGGAGACCTGAATGGCCAATGTTGGTTTATATCGCTCAAACCGCTCTAACATGATTGCTGGTGTGATGGGGGGTATTGCTGAACGTTTTGGTTGGAACGCAAATTTACTGCGTATTATTTTTATCTTTGTATCATGCTTAAGCGCAGCCTTTCCCGGTATTTTGGTGTACTTGGTTTTATGGTTAGTCATGCCTAAAGCACAAGATAACTTTTTCCGTACCAATGGCTATTCAGATCCAATCCGTACTGTGAATGATGACAGACGTTAAAATCCCTTGACCCAGTTTGGTCGCTACGGTTTCTCCCCCAAGATTCCGTAGCTTTTTTTTGCCTACATTTTGGCAAAACCATATTTAAGTCTGATGAATTTAAATCAAAGTTTAAGGCTTAAGATTTTGTTTGCTGATTTAACTGTTGATATAACGCTGCGATCATATCAGCACGGCTAATCATTCCCACCAACCGTTTTTGCTCAACGACTGGAATATAATTAAAAGATCTTTCCACAAAATACGGCACCAAATCTTCAATCGGTTGATCTGGCTGCACGGTCACCACTTTGGGATTCATAATTTGATAAACGTGATTTTCCCAACTGGCTTTGGGGTCTGCGGCACGTTTAAACCATTCCACTACATCATATAAAGCCAAATTTCCCACCAAGCGATCCAGATCACTCACCACTGGCAAACTCATCAAATTGACTTGTTTAAACTTTTCCAATGCTGACTGAATATCATCTTCTGCACGCAAGCTAATCACTTGCTGGCTCATGAGATCACGACAATGAAACTGGCTTAGACCACGACGACTAGCTAACTGCTGTGCTTCTAAAATGATTTTTTGTAGGTCGTATTCACTGATATCGAGTAACTGACTTTGCTGTTCTAAGACTTGCTGAATATCCGCAGGTTGAATCGACACTTTTTGTGTCGGTGTTGGATCTGTCGTCCGTGTATTAACTTGTGCTTTTTGTGGATACTGCTTACCTAGTAATCGGTTATAAATAATAGCAACCACCATCAGCAGTACCGAATTTAAAAGCACTGGATAGAAGAGAAAGGCGTAGCCTAAATCATGGACAGCCTCTCCGCCCAATACCGCGGTAATCGCTACTGCCCCACTCGGTGGATGCAATGAGTCCGTGGTCATCATTAAGATAATCGCTAATGCAACTGCGATACTAAAAGCTTCGGTTAAATTAGGAATATACATCGCACAAGTCACGCCAATCAAAGCCGCAAGACTATTACCGACCACCATATTCCACGGCTGTGCCAAAGGACTAGCAGGTACAGCAAAGAGCAGCACAGACGATGCGCCCATCGGGGCGATATACCATGCATTTAAGTCACCTAGCGCTAACCAACTAATCAGCGAAGATATACTCAAGCCAAGCAAAGCACCTACCCCACATAGGATGCGATCTTTTAATGGTAAAACTTTAAAGTTGGGTTTAAGTGTATTAAGCCAAGCTGATTTTGCGTGAAACACGATATGCCTGATTGATTATTCGAACAGATGGGCGATTATAAAACGAAGTCTCTTATAAGATGTATTTATTTTATACCTTTATCTTATAAAATTTTCTACTGAACAATATCTAATCCAAATTAAAGCCGAAAGAACTGAATAATGCTCACGAGTCAATCACCTGCTCATCTATCTTATTTCATTAACGTTTTACAACAAAACCTAGACAGGCTAGCTGTTTAAAATTCCCTATAGTCAAAAGACCTATAAAAATATTTGAAAAAAGGATGTTCTGAATGAATAAAAATATCTTCGCAATGTGTGCCCTCTGTATGCTTGGCTTGGGTTTATCGGCCTGCTCCAAAGAACCTCAACAAGCCAATCCGCCAGCCAATGATAATACACCTCAAGAAATGGCCCCAGCTGAAACTGCAAAAAATGGGGATGATCTTATTCGAGAACCAGCACCACAAGTTGAAGCACCAGCGCCTCAACCCACTTTAGCTGAAATCCCCATGAGTAAAGGCACTTTAGGTTTACAAAGCGTCAAGGTGATTGGAAAAATTTTAACTGTAAAAGTGATAGCTCAACCTAACCCTGCCCCAAATGGAAACACTGAATTTATGAGCACATCCATCAATTTGGAACAAACCAATTATATTGATGATGACACAGCCAAAAAAGTAGGACTGCTGCAAGATGATGCTGGCATTTGGATGGCAGCACCTTTAAATGCAACAAATAAAGCTATCCAAAAAGCCAGTTATGAACCTATTTTACTCACCTTTAAATTCCCTGCGCCGCCTGAAAGCACCAAGACCATTAGCATCAATTTAGGTAATGCAGGTTCTTTTGACGGCATACCGGTTGAACGCTAATGAGAACATTACTGTATAGCGCAAGTTTGAGCTTATTGATTGCAGGATGTGTAGATTCCAAAACTGATCCACCGCAGACTGAACAGAACGTCGCAGAAATAGACAACACTCAGACTGTGCCAGAACAGCAGCCGAAGCCATCTGAACCAAGTCAACCTCAGGCAGAAGCCAGTAATTTATCGGCTGTCGGTTCAGATTTAAGTGCCAATCATAATGAATTTAATATTCAGGTGAATTTAAGTTCGGATGTGCTGTTTGATTTTGGCAAAGCCAATTTAAAACCCGAAGCTGAACCTGAGTTACAGCAAGCAGCCCAGACCTTAAAAAGCAAAGGTAAAGGCATTATTGCCATTGTCGGCCATACCGATAATATTGGTTCAGATGCCGCCAACCAAAAACTGTCGTTACAACGGGCTGAAGCGGTGCGTGATTATTTTAAAGCCCAAGGTATTGATTTAAATTATCAAATCAGCGGGATGGGAGAAAGTCAGCCGCTTAAACCGAATACCCTATCTAATGGTGAGGACAATCCTGAAGGTCGTCAGAAAAATCGACGGGTTGAAATTGTAATTAATAAAACCAAAAGCTTATCTGAGTCATAAAGCCTTGATAAAAATGAGTCTAAACGACTCATTTTTTATTTTACGACTAAATTTTTAGTGGTGAATTTTGATTCTTTTTTTGAGAATATCTCTAAACGATAGACGCGCCAAAGTCATATAGCAAACGTTCATTGAGCGGCGATATTTTTTATTCGATTTTCGTATGCTGTACCAAGCCACCTAAGTTGCAAAAGACGTTATAAAAGACCGATTACCCTGTTGGTTATTTGGGATTTTTTTGAAAATTACAGGCTGAATTTTCTTAAAAGATATTGATTTTATCTATCAAATTTAATCGATTACGCATCCGATACTTAATACATAGCATGAGCTGCCTTGCACCTCAGTCACTTCATGCCGATACAAATCTGGTCTAAATAATTTAACTCTTGGTAAATCAATGATGCTTCGCTCACATATAAATTCACCACCTGCTTTCGATTTTTTAATCACGATATTCAACCTAAAATGCTGCCCATATTGTACAGAGTCTTGACGTGGTGGAATCATTGAACCCACAGGAAAACGAAGAAAATAGGCATCACATTTAAGTCCTAAATGGTTTTGTAATAACAACATTTTATCTGAACCCGAATGCTGTCTTCCTTTTTTCAATGCAACCATTTAAAACCCATAAGTCTTTGAATAATTTTATTATTCCTAAATTTTATTGTATTTTTATAGCATGATCATCGTTAACAACAGTATCACTGATGAAGCTTTCTTATTGCTACCATTCTTACCAATAAATACTCAGCTTCATTTAAAACCCGCAGTGCCTTTATTCTATCTGGCATTAAAAGCCCACTTGTTCACGCGAAACCTTTGCCACACACCCCCAAAATCCTTATAATTGAGCACAATTTTTATCTAATTTTAAGTGGATGACCATGAGTCGCGCCATATCGCATATTGATACCTTCCAAGGCTTAATTCTTGCCTTACAAAACTACTGGGCTGAACAAGGCTGTGTAATTCTTCAACCTTACGATATGGAAATGGGTGCGGGTACATTCCACACTGCAACTTTCCTACGTGCCTTAGGCCCTGAAACTTGGAACGCTGCTTATGTTCAGCCATCTCGCCGTCCGAAAGATGGCCGTTATGGTGAGAACCCAAACCGCCTACAACACTACTACCAGTTCCAAGTCGTGTTGAAACCAAACCCAGACAACATCCAACAGTTGTACTTAGATTCATTAAAAGCCATTGGTATTGATACCCTTGTTCACGACATTCGTTTCGTGGAAGATAACTGGGAATCTCCAACACTTGGCGCATGGGGCTTAGGTTGGGAAGTTTGGTTAAACGGTATGGAAGTAACTCAGTTCACTTACTTCCAACAAGTTGGTGGTGTCGAGTGCTACCCTGTGACAGGTGAAATCACTTACGGTCTAGAACGTCTAGCGATGTACCTCCAAGGTGTAGACTCTGTTTACGATTTGGTTTGGACTAAAGGTCAGTTTGGTACAGTGACCTATGGCGACGTGTTCCACCAAAACGAAGTTGAACAATCAACCTATAACTTCGAATATGCCAACGTTGAAAAAATGTTTGAACTCTTCGACTTCTATGAAGCGGAAGCGACTCGTTTAATGGAAGCGGAACTTCCACTTCCTGCTTATGAGCAAGTAATTAAAGCATCGCATAGCTTTAACTTGCTTGATGCACGTGGCGCAATTTCAGTAACTGAACGTCAACGTTATATTTTACGTGTCCGTACATTGGCTCGTGCTATTGCACAAAGCTATGTCGCTGCGCGTGCGAAGCTTGGCTTCCCGATGGCAGAACCTGCTTTACGTGACGAAGTCCTTGCTCAACTCAAAGCTCAAGTTGAAGCGGAAGCAAAAGTAGAATCTAAGGAGAGCAAATAATGTCTAAACATACAGTATTGTTCGAATTAGGCTGCGAAGAACTTCCACCCAAAAGCTTAAAAAAATTACGTGATGCGCTACATGCAGAAACGGTAAAAGGCTTAAAAGACGCAGGTCTAGCATTCGATTCAATCGAAGCATATGCAGCACCACGCCGCCTTGCACTTAAAATTGTGAATGTTGATGCAGCGCAAGCTGACACTCAAAAACGTTTTGATGGCCCTGCGAAACAAGCAGCATTTGATGCCGAAGGCAAACCGACTAAAGCACTTGAAGGCTTTATGCGCGGTCAAGGCATCACGGTTGATCAAGTATCAACTTTCCAAGCAGGTAAAGTTGAAAAAGTGTGCTACTTAAAAGATGTAAAAGGTCAAAGCCTTGATGTTTTACTTCCACAAATTTTACAAGCCGCTTTAGATAACCTACCTATTGCAAAACGCATGCGTTCTGCTGCAAGCCGTACTGAGTTTGTACGTCCTGTAAAATGGGTTGTGTTGTTGAAAGACAGTGATGTGATTGAAGCAACCATTCAGGATCACCAAGCAGGTAACGTGACTTATGGTCACCGTTTCCATGCTCCTGAAGCAATTACACTTGCAAATGCCGATGCTTATCTTGATGCCCTTCGTACTGCAAAAGTGATTGCTAACTTTGAAGAGCGCCAAGCCATCATCGACCAACAAGTCAAAGCTTTGGCTGATGAAGTGAATGCCATTGCGATTGTCCCTGCGGACTTACGTGACGAAGTAACAGCATTGGTTGAATGGCCTGTTGCGCTGCGTGCAAGCTTTGAAGAACGCTTCCTTGCAGTGCCTCAAGAAGCACTCATCACGACTATGCAGGACAACCAAAAGTATTTCTGCTTAGTGAATAGCGACAATAAACTTCAACCTTACTTCATTACCGTGTCAAACATTGAGTCGAAAGATCCGTCTCAAATTATTGAAGGGAATGAAAAAGTTGTACGTCCGCGTTTGTCAGATGCTGAATTCTTCTTCCTGCAAGATCAAAAGCAGCCGCTTGCGTCTCGTAAAGAGAAATTGGCAAACATGGTGTTCCAAGCAGAATTGGGTACGCTTTGGAACAAATCTGAACGTATTGCCAAGCTGGCTGTGGCGCTTGCGCCGATTACTGGCGCAAACCCAGCTGATGCTGAAAAAGCTGCCCTGCTGGCAAAATGCGATTTAACATCTGAATTGGTGGGTGAATTCCCAGAGCTTCAAGGGATTGCGGGTACATACTACGCGCGTATTGAAGGCGAAAATGACGAAGTTGCTGAAGCGCTAGGCGAACAGTATTTACCTAAATTCGCTGGCGATGTTTTACCTCAAACTAAAACAGGTACAACCATTGCCCTTGCGGACCGTTTAGATACGCTGACTGGTATTTTCGGTATCGGTCAAGCGCCGACAGGTTCGAAGGATCCGTTTGCACTGCGCCGTTCTGCGATTGGTATTTTGCGTTTAGTGACTGAAAACAATCTTGATGTTTCGATTGAAGAACTGATCAAGCTTGCTTTGGCTGCATATGGCGATGTATTAAAAGACCATGACAAGACTTTGGCGGATGCTGTTGCATTCCTTGAAGGCCGCTACCGTGCGAAATACGAAGACCAAGGTGTTGCGGTTGACGTGATTCAAGCGGTTCAAGCGCTTTCTCCAAAATCTCCTTTAGATTTTGATAAGCGTGTAAATGCAGTAAATCACTTCCGTGACTTGCCTGAAGCGGCTGCGTTAGCCGCTGCCAATAAGCGTGTAGCTAACATTCTTGCGAAAGAAGCTGCGCCTGAAGGCGCTGTGATTGAAGCAAACTTGGTTGAAGATGCTGAAAAAGCATTGTTCGCTGAACTTGCTGAAGTGACTCCTGTGGTTGAGCCATTATTTGCTGCCAAAGACTACACGGCTGCATTGTCTGCGCTTGCTGCGCTGCGTGCGCCAGTCGATGCATTCTTTGACGGTGTGATGGTGATGGCAGATGATGCTAACCTAAAAGCGAACCGTTTACGTATGCTTGCACAGCTTCGTGACTTGTTCACGAAAGTGGCTGATATTTCAGTGTTACAGCACTAATATGACAATCTATAGCGATTCTCCAATTGCTCTAGCAATTTTCGAGCTCTTCTCAGAGCTCGAAAATTGGATCCTAGAAAACCATTCTGATTTACCTCATGGTGCAGTCAAAGCATTTATTTTTGGTGGATGTGCTTTTCATATTCACACTAATGCTCGAGGTAGTAATGATATTGATGCACACATAGAAGCTATCAAAGAGTTAAAGAAAGATGAAATTTATTTATTCCTAGAAGGAAATGATATCGAATATTTAGATAACCATAATCTTGAAACCAATTTAGAATTTGACCGCGGATTCAATACTAGCTTAGCTTCTATTGATCCTGACTACGATGAACGTATAATTCCTCTCGTAACAGAACATGTGGTTGAGGTTTACTTAGTTTCTGGTCTAGACCTAGCCGTTTCCAAGTTAGCTCGTCTATCTGATCGCGATATAGAAGATATTAAAGAGCTATTTCTTAGAAATAAATTCACTCTTGAAGAATTTGAAAAATCAGCGAATAATGCTATGGATTACTATGCAACTCCGCAACAGTTAGAATCCAACATCAGATACATGATTTCGATCTTGTCAGAACTCAGAGATTAATTGTATGGATCAAGTAGAATTTGAAAATGCTTTGAAAAAACTATTAAAGCAGCCCCTAACCTCTGCCACATTTGAGGAGGTTCGACCTGTGGCTGAAGCATTACTGTATTCAGAATTTCTACCGTCCGTTACATTACATCTAAATAGACTAGAGAAACGCCGTCTTGTTTTCTTACTAGAAAAATTTAGACGCTATTCTTGTTCCAGCGTATCTAGAAGACAACAACTCAAATCCTTTTCGCAATCAATGAATGTTCAGCATACTTATAGAGTTCATGATGTCAGAACATTAGTTGATCCTTTAGCTAAAAAATATGGATTAAATGAGGATTTAAATCATCTAAAACCCCAATTGCTCAGCTTACAAACACGACATTATTCTCACGTTTAAACAATCAATCAAAACCCTTTAAATAAAAATTACTCACTTAAGATTTGAAAATACAAAAACCTTTAGAGCAGTAAGCACAAAACAAGCTCAATATAAAAACAAAGAACCTCTCTCCGTCATCGAATACATCATGATTGCTATGCTCCCGCCAATCATAGCTGAATTTTTAATATTTTCAGGAGCTGAGCGCAACTTTTGATTTTATTTTTCTACCTATACAATCATCATTCTGGCATTACTATACATCCAATATAAAAAACAAAATCAGATAGATCTACCGATCCGTAAAATCGAATAGCATGAATATCTTAGACTAGAACCTTAAGCCTATAGCCAATAATTCACCAATTCCCTATACTCAAAGACAACAACACTCAACAAGAATGAAACTTATGAAATTGAAAGCATTCCTTTTGACTGGTCTTGCGGGTCTAACACTTTCTGCATGTACATCTGCACCAACGATTCCACAACTTGAAACAGGTGTATTACAAGAAGTTCAAAACATTGATGTCTACCCAGATACCACGGATAACAAAGCAAAACTGACTAAATTTGTAGATAAATGCGTGATTGAATTTACAGGCAATTTAGAAGAAGCAAAATCGGTTGAACAATGGTCATTTAAAGGCTTAACCCTCATTTCAGGTGGTACAGCAACCTTTGCTAAAGATGGTACAAGTTCAGCGCACAATTTTGATTTAAATGCAGCGGATGTACAAAAGAACTTCCTTGCATTACGCGGTCATTTTGCAAAAGATGCACTTACACAATGTGAATAAATAATAAAAACCATATCTCCAAAATGGAGGTATGGTTCATTTTTCCTTGAATCTTGAACAATAATTCGTTCAAACCCATAATTTTTAATCATGAAAATCGTAACTAGCATCACACCACAGCAACGTGCAAAACACATATAAGCCACTGTATTTTCATAAAATTACAATAATGCATTAACTTAACCATATTTCCACACTTCAAACTTCCGCGTATCTGAGCTGTTATTGCATGGTGTGACTTATCGCACAAAACCACTTTTTGCTTTTTTTTACTCTTAAGATGTCCTCTGCTCCAAAAGCGCAAATGCTGAGTGCAACAGCAGCGTTCAATAAAAGAGGACAATTGCAAAGATGAAACCTTTATTTAAAACAACACTGATCACCGCAGCATTATTCGCAAGCACCCCACTATTTGCGAACACCGCAGTAGAAACCAATGCGAAAGTTGAAACACAGCAACCGTCTGTACTGCAAAATCTAAAACAAGACATTAATCAGTCTGCGCATACAGCGGGTGACAAAATTGAAAAAGGCGTCGATAAGACCAAAACATTCACCCAAGAAAAATGGCAAGACACCAAAGAATTCAGTGCTGACAAAAAGCAAGATGTAAAAAATAAATGGGCTGACCTAAAACAGTCAAAAGATGAAAAATCAGATGCAGCGAAAGCCAAAATCGATGCCAAGGCTGAGCAAAACAAAGCCAAGCTTGATGAGCGTAAAGCACAGCTCGATGAAAAAGCTGCAAAAGACAAAGCAAAACTTGATGAACGTAAAAACAATGTCGACAACAAAGTTGATCAAACCAAGAGCTATTTAGGTGAAAAAGCTCAGAAAGGTCGCCAATTTGCCAGTGAAAAATGGCAACAAACCAAAGCGAATTTCCAAAAAGGTCAAGAAGCCAATGTGAGTGGCAGTAGCAATGTACAGTTGCAAACGCCTGTCGCACAAGCTGAAGTCCATAGCTCACATGAAGCCAGCTTAGGTGCTCACAAATAAATAAACTGGCTTTCATACCCTCTCCTCCAGAGAGTAGGCTCACCCTTCAGTGGGCCTTTTTTTTACCCTAGGCAAAATACAAACGTGTACAAAGCTGTCATTTGCTGTATTGATTTTGCTACGGCAGGTTTTTTTCGCTGCAATTTTTCCTATAATGCGTTAAAACCGTTCATCAGATAGAAAATCTATAAAATTCAGAGGTGAAGCTGTGAAAATTTCATTAAAAGCAACGTTATGCCTAAGCTTAATATTCACGACACCCATGCTTTGGGCACAAGAAAACACAGCAGCGCAAAGTACTGAGCAACAAGCGAAAAAACCTGTGAGCCCTTATGGCGATAATCCAAATTTATTGCATGTGTGGGCCTATAAAGCCCAAGAAGGCGTGGTCGGTGCTGCTAAAAATATTGGCGAAATGACTGAACGTGGAATTTCTAAAATTAAGCCTTCGGTTGACCAAGCTTGGGACAATACGAAAACAGCTACTCAAAATACAGTACAACAGGTTGATCAGGGCGCACAGCAAGCCACCCAAAACGTCAATGAAAAATTGAAACAAACCCGTGAAAATATCACAGGCAAAACCAGCCAACCTGCGCCCATTAGCCAACAGTCGTTGAGTGAACCGTCTTCAGGCAATACGATCAATACGGCTCCAAACAACAATGCGGGGCAAAATAACAATCAATATCCACAAAGTAGTTATCCATCGAGTTCGACCTCTACGACGTATCCAGTGACTGATTTATAATTTAACAGCACATTTATAAGCTCAACTTTGGTTGGGCTTTTTTAAAACCAAAATTGAATGCTTTTGGTCTTTGGCCTATGCCTATAAAAACAATGAATTAATGAGAAAAAAATGCGAATTTTATTTGGTATCTTACTTGGTATTCTGCTCTGTGTTGGCTCTGTGATTGGCTTACAACGTTTTCCACAATTGTTGAAAAGTTATCCACAGTTGCAGACTATTTTCCCCCAATTGTACGATTCATACCAATATAACCATGATGCCGAAGGTAAATTATTACAAACCTTAGAAATGCTAGATGACGAAGAATACAAATCGACTGAAGGCAATGAAGCAACACTGTATCAACTCGATGGTCAATGCAAAATTAATCTTTATGTTTTTGGTGAATCCAATCAATCCCTAACAAGTTTCTATTTTCACAATGATCAGATTTTACGTGCCTATGAGACAAATTTGATCTACCCAAATGGTGGCTTTAATCCTGTACCCAATACCAAAGAGCCTTTTAAACTCGAAAAAAGTTATTTACGAATCATGATGCCAAACAGTATCAAGACTGAACTTGAATTTGGGCGGATCAAAAATCATTTCAATGCTAAATTTTTGAAAAAATGCTGAAATTTAACTATTAAATTAAACATTAATGCATTAAGCAGTAGGCTTGAGATATCGCCTACGTACAAACGATGCTGTACAGATTTGAATAAGCATCAACAGGCAAAATGAATAGTCAACCCAGACTGATAAATGATCAATATGAGCAACCTCTCCAAAGACGGAAAAATAGACCTGTCCCACAATAATAGGCACCACAACAAGCCATAGCCCCCAGTACCAATAGCGATTTAAAAAATCAATAAGCGCCAAGACGAAATGCACAATAAAAAATACCGAAACCAGCGCAACTTTTAAGGTCGGCATGAATTTATGAACTTCAAAATCAGGGTTCTGCAATAAATAATTTTCACCGATATTTAGTACATAACTGTACCATGCCCAAGAGATGCATGCGGTAAAGAGAATCAGCATGCAAAATAATCTTAAACTTTTTTTATTGGCAAGATCGACCTGCATAGACATCCCTATTTATATGGAGCTTTGTTCAAAAATAATGTTCCTGAAACTCGATTTTAATTGACCTGTCGAATGACTATCCCCGCTTTAAAGGCTTCTACATTTTCTACCAATTGCTGCACAATGCGTTGTCGCGCATCGACGCTTCCCCATGCACTATGTGGGGTAATAATTAAATTTGGAATACTTGGGTCGAGCAGCACATTGCCCTGCTTGGGTGGCTCAACCGTCAAGACATCGGTTGCTGCGCCTGCGATCGTTCCTGATTTTAATGCCTCGGCTAATGCAGTTTCATTGACAACACCACCTCGTGCGCAATTGATCACAAAGGCCGATGCTTTCATTTGAGCCAAGCTTTCATAATCGAGTAAATCACGGGTTTCCTCTGTTAAAGGACAATGCAAACTGAGAAAATCGACCTGCGCTAGCATCTCAGAAAAGGCCACTCGCTCAGCCACCATAGGTCGATTCGGTAGCGCACCAATCATAATTTTCATGCCAAAAGCTTTAGCCAAATGTGCCACGGCTTGCCCCAATTCGCCATAGCCGACAATCCCCAAAGTCTTACCGGCCAACTCAATAATTGGAAAATCCAGTAAGCAGAACTGATCCGCTTTTTGCCAATTTCCTTGTTGAACCGCCCGATCATACTGTCGAAATGATGTCGCCAAGTTCAACATTAACATCAAGGTATGCTGTGCGACCGCAGCGGTGCCATAAGCTTGGCAATTACACACCACGATGCCTTGTTGCTGTGCTTGTACAAGGTCAACGTTATTGGTGCCAGTGGCAGAAATTAAGATCAGTTTTAATTGCGGATTGAGCTGCATGTACTCAGCATTGATGTGTACTTTATTGCTGATAATCACATCAGCCCCTTGTATGCGCTGGGCAACCTCTGCAGCCGCTGTTGCGGGATAGAGCATCAATTCATCAAACTGTGCTTCTAGTCCGCTAAAATCTAAGTCTTGTTTATCTAGAGACTGATAATCTAGAAATACCGCTTTCATGGCTGCTTCCCTTCTGGCCGATTATAAAGATTCGATTGTGAATGATTAAAACCTGTGATGCACCAAAGTGCAATCGAATAGCATATAAAAAAACCCGCTATTTCGCGGGTTTATCGAGATGATGTTGCAGTGAATTTCGAATTTTGAGTATGACATAAATGGTCAGTATCGTAAGTAACAACATACTGCTGCTAAAAACCAGTATGCTTGAACTAACCCCCTGTGCATAGGCTGAACCCATGGTCAGCACTAAGATGAATAATACAGCAAGCATCTGCGTTGAATGCATACTGATACCCCTCATATTCCTTATGATGTTTTGGGCAGTATGATTGTTTTTTATACTGCCTTTCTCTCATCATAATCTCTTCCTACAAATTAGCAAGCTTTGGATTTTCAACTAAATATCGAGCTTAAATTTGTTCGGGTTGCACCACGAACTGACAAGATGCATCGGCATTTTCCACAAAGAAGATTTGACCAAATTCATCACTACTCAAACGCAGTTCTTTATAGTTCAGCGTGTAATAGCCCACATATTTCTGCATTAAAATCGGATGCATACCTGTCGCCAATTCATCTTGAGCTAAGACCAGTTTCATTACCTGACGGTCATTCATCACCACCATGTAACGCTCATCTTGGACTTGTACGTATACCAGGCCTGTGCCCTTCGGCTGCAAAGGAATCAAAAACTTGTGATTCAGCGCAATCACACCGGCTGCATAGCTTTCAATTTTTTGGCTAATCACGTTAAACACTAAACCATGATCAAACTGGTCGAGTAACAGGCTACGATTTTCCTGAGGTAAAAAGGTCGTGATTCCCAACTTTTGCAGATCTTGCTCACTGACTTGTTTGTTATTAAACAATACCCGTAATAAGGTCTGTTTTTGTTTGGCATCAAAAAATTGTGGATCAAGCTGAAACGAATTGCTTTTTAAAATTTCACCCAAGGCATCTCGATGGCGAGTCAGTAAATTTTCGATAACTTTTCGATAATAAAATTTGCTGTTTTTCTTAACCCGACGCATTTTTTGATAAAAATACGGCGCATCAAAAGGATGTCTCAAGAAATCATTTAACAGTTCAGAACTCGCCAACACTGCAATGGCATCATGCCCTGTAAACGGCAGATGTAACACATGCACATGCGGAATTAAAGCCTGTAGTTTTTCAAAGTGAGCGCGATCTTCTGGACAATAAGGATCATACACCACGATATATTCACGTGTAGTCGATACGTCTTCAGCAAGCACCCGCATATTGGCATGCAGATTAGGTTGAAAGAACATGCCATAGCGTGTATCGACAATGTCTTCAGGGTCTATGGAGTACTGCGGCACCATACTGACCACACGATGGAATCCAAATAAATTGGCATACTTAATGGCAGCATAGCCACCCATGGAACCACCATAGGCAATTCGCAGCTCAAATTGTTCGAGGATCGGCTTGATGGCTTGATACATCGGCTGCATTGACGATGCTGGAAACCACGATTTTTGTTTCGGCATCACACCGATCACATTAAAATCATATTTTTGCAAAGACTTCTCTGCATTGATGCTCAAGCCCTTGGCGCGGGTAATCAAATCACCGAAGGAGAAAATAAGCTCACGAGAACTGCCAGGCTGAAAAATGACACGAATTTGATCATCTTCAAAAATGATGTGCTTTTCCATTGTGCTTTGCTCCAGTCCTTGTTGCGTCACGCTTTTCCTTCCTTGTTGCATTCAAAGTTTATCTTGTTCCGAATATGCTATTTTATAGAGGCCATACAGATTAAAAAGTGCAGAATATGACACATTCAATACATCCTGCCGCACAACAAGGCTTTAGCTCTGCAGCTGAACTCTATCAACAAGCCCGTCCTGACTACCCGATTGAAATCAGTGCGTGGCTACAACAACATTTAGCTTTAGCCCCTCAAGCCCATCTGGTGGACTTAGGCTCAGGTACAGGCAAATTTCTCGAGTATATTCGCCCACTCAGTGAAAATATCACCGCGATCGAACCTGTGCATGAAATGCTGCAACAATTGCAGAAAAAACATCCGCATATTGCAACTTTAGCCGCCCAAAGTGATCAGATTCCACTGCATGATCATTCTGTGGCAGCGGTATTTTGTGCCCAATCTTTTCATTGGTTTGCCACCCCTGAAACCCTCAATGAAATCAGTCGTATCTTAGTTCCCAATGGGGATCTTGTATTGATTTGGAACCAACGTGATATTCAAGTCAATTGGGTCAAACAACTCGCTGATGTCTTGAGTGAACTCGAAGGTGACACACCACGTTATCATAGTGGGCAATGGCAAAAAGTGTTTGAACAGCAGCAAACATTTAAATTAATTGCCGAAACGACCTTTCAACAATTGCATCATGGTACAGTGGAACACGTGGTTTCCAAACGATTATTGTCCACCAGTTTTATTGCAGCGTTAAGCACGGATGAACAACAAAAACTGAAACAACAATTTGAAAATATCGTGGCTGAATCAACCCAAAAGACTGCACAGGATTTCATTGATTTTCCGTATATCACGCATGTCTATATCTTTAGAAAAACACATTAGGACACGATTATGCTCATGCCAATCTCTTTTAAAAAATTCAGTGTCGTCTTCTTCATGGGTACGGTGCTAGGACTCACTGCATGTGAAAAATCATCTAAAACGGTGGAACAAAATAGTGAAATCAGTTCCGACGATCAAATCATGAAAGAGCTAAATAGTGATCCTATTAAAAACTTTGCCAAGACCCCAGATGATCTACACGACTTAACGCTACTGACGCAATATGACGAGAGCTTTAGTCAAATTAGCGATGAGATGGAAGATGAGCTGATGAAACTGCGTGAGGAAGGCAAACTCACTGATGAATTTGCTACACAGCGTAAGCGTGACAACATCCAGTCAGCACTGAATATGCTCAAAGAACTCGAAATGAAAACTGAACAAGGCCGTTACATTCGAGGCTTGATGTACCAGTACTGGGACAATCAATCACAAATTTATCGTGAGAAAAATCAAACAGCCGATGGTGAGTTGAAAAATCCTAGTGATAGTGTCAAAGGTCTCGGTCAGTTTATTCATGCTCAAGAACAATTGGGACATTGGCAAGAACAATATCCTGAACTACAAAAAACTCGACAACCCTAATCATCCACCCTGTTGCAATCTATGCACCCAAATTCAACATGGATGAATGAGAAGGTAACACGAGCTAAAAGACACAAAATAAACTCAACATCAAGGGCACATCCATGCCCTTGATGTTATTGCTCAATCTTGATTTTCGCTATGGTCGTTCAGCATATTGTGGTAAATCATCATGAATACTGTCCCATTCTGCTTTTGAGCTGACGAATATATGGCAGACTGGTACTTGCTGTATGGGTGTATCCAGTGTTCCTATACGTAAGCGATAGTAATCCGGGGTATCGGTTTTAATACTCATAATTGGTGAACCACATTCCCCACAAAAACAACGCTGTGTGGTTGGTGAAGATTGAAACTTTTTCAATACCTGTTCACCCGACACAATTTTGAAATCTGCTTTGGCTATTGGAGCATTGGTCGCAAATGCCGTACCATTGGCTTTTCTGCACCGAGAACAATGACATTGCACGATCTCACCGATCGGACCATTAATTTCATAGCAGACCGCTCCACACAAGCAGCTTCCGGTATATTGTTATTGTACGCGCATAGTGGTCTTTCTTAGAAGAATTTCATCTCAAAATATCACAACTCCTCAGCAAGATTGTGACAATTTGAAGCGCTTAGCTCTGCAAAGAAACCAGATAGTTTTGAACACCTTCACCCGCTGCTCGACCGGTTGCAAGGCATGCTGTTAGCAAATAGCCTCCTGTAGGTGCATCCCAATCCAACATTTCACCGCAAGCAAATACTGCAGGATTGCTCTTCAATTGTAAGCCATCATTAAGGACTGAACGCTTCACACCACCTGCGCAGCTAATCGCCTCATCTATCGGGCGAAATCCATCAAGGTGAATATCTAAATGTTTAATTTTCGCTGCTAGTAAGGCCGGCTCATGCCACAAAGATTTATCCACCAGTTCACGGACCAGCGCAGCTTTCGCCGAATCTAAACCGGCTTTACGCCAAACATTGGTTAAAGACTGCTTCTTCGAAGGCTGTAGTTTCTTTGCCAATTGCTCAACACTTTGATCTGGCAATAAGTCCAAAGTCAGCTGCATGGGCTTAGCAGATTTCACCTGTTGACGCAGTGCTCGACCTTGTTTGTAGATCAATCCACTTTCCAGTCCATAGTGTGAAATGATGATATCGCCTTGGGTCGGCTCGGCTTGCTCGACCCATGCATTGACCCGCTTTAAAGGCTGTCCAAACACGGGCTGCATAAACTTCGACCAAACGCGTTCCACACCGGCATTACTGGCCTGAAAAGCTTCAATACACTCAGGCTGCAGCCATTTTTGCCATGCGCCATCACTGCCTAAACGTGACCAAGACACAGCCCCACATGCCATAATAATCGCATCAAAGCCAAACGCTTGGCTTGATCCATCAACAAGGTTTTGAATCGTTAGCTGATTAGAGCGTAAATCCAAAACTTGATGTCGATAATGAAACTGCACCCCGTCTAAACTGAGGCGTTTTAACCAGGCACGAAGCAAAGGCGCAGCTTTCATTTCAATAGGAAAGACCCGACCAGATGAACCTATATAGGTTTCAATGCCCAGCCCCATCATCCATTGTTGAATCCATGCTGCATCCCACTGCTTAACCCATGGACTCAGCCATTCCACTTGATCATAGCGCTGTACAAATTGCTCAACGGGTTCTGCATGCGAAATATTCAGCCCCGTCTTGCCCGCCATTAGAAATTTACGGGCTGCCGATGGTTTTTGCTCATAAACATGAATGTCATAGTCAAATTGGCTAAGCACTTCCGCTGCCATCAATCCCGCAGGACCTGCCCCAATGATTGCAATACGCTGAGTCATGCCCGATTATTCCGCAGATGCTTCGGTGGGTTGAATACCTTGTAGCGGCTGAAAATCATCAAAACGTGTGGTGTAATCTACAGGCTTGGTAATGATTAGCTGCTGACAGAGTTCACCACGTTCTAGATATTTAATCTCAAAGTGTGTACGTGCTGAAGTCTCTGCAATGCGTTCTTTAACAAAAGGTAGCTTCCAAACATCGATTAACTGTTGCTGCGCTTCCTCAATGTATTCAGGAATATTACTCGCCAAGGTAATCTGACCACCCGGCTGCAAACGTGACAATAGAAATTCAAAAAACGGCATATTTAACCAGCGCTGTGCAGGATTATGCGGTTCAGGGTTTGGATACAAAATAAAGAATTGCTGTACTTGCGCAGGATGTAAGGCATGTACTACCCAAGGTAATGCATCAGCATGAATTGGAGTTAAATTGCTTTGCCCTTCAAGTTGATGCTGCTTTTGCATTGCCACAAATTTTTCACGTGTACGCTCAACAGCAATCAATTGAAATTCAGGGTGATTGGCTGAAAACAATAATGCATGTTTACCTTTACCAGCCCCAATTTCCACACAAATCGGTGTGGAATCAATCGGCTGAAAATCACGGGGAGCTCGCATACGCTGCGCTTGAAATTGACGAATAGGCATAAACAGATCAAACTAAACAGAACGGCATAAGTCTAACAACTGCGACTGTATTTGCCTAATTGAATCATCCGTTTTTGCTGGAGTTAAGCATGCCCACCACCATGAATTGTCCACGCTGCGGCGCATTGACGACTTGGGAAAATAATGAATATCGCCCGTTTTGCTCAGATCGTTGTAAATTGATTGATCTCGGTGCATGGGCCAATGATGAATATCGTCTGCCGACACAAGATGCACCTCAGGCCGATGGTGGCCGTGAAGAAGACCAATTCTAAGGACTCAAGTGCATAAACCTATTATTTAGGTAAATAAAAAAAGGAATCCGTGTGGATTCCTTTTTTTGTTAATTTAAGTTTCTCAATCTTGTTGCTTAACCCGCTTTACTAGCAACGAAAGGGTTATGTTGTTTTTCATAACCAATGGTACTCATTGGACCATGCCCTGAAATAAACTGGGTGTCATCTGGCAAGCTAAAACATTCACGCTGAATGGAGTCGAGTAATTGTTGATGGTTACCGCGTGGAAAATCTGTCCGGCCTATCGAGCCTTTAAATAACACATCCCCCGTCCAAAGCACGGCATATTTTGCGTTATAGAACATGACATGACCTGGTGTATGCCCCGGTGCAAAACGAACTTCAAACTCTTCTGCACCCAGCTTCAAGGTTTCGCCGCCTTCCAACCATTGGGTCACATGGACATTTTCAGGGATCGGGAAACCGTATTTCGCAGAAACCTCCTGAATCATGTCCAACCAAAACGCATCTTCTTTATGCGGGCCAATCACTGGAACATTCCAAGCTTGGGTTAATGCCCCAACCGCACCTGCATGGTCTAAATGGCCATGCGTTAACCACAAGGCTTTGACCGTTAAACCGAGCGCTTCAACTTCGGCTTTTAATTTTTCAGGCTCTCCCCCTGCATCAATCAAGACCGCTTCTTTCGACTCAGAGTCCCAAACAATGGAACAGTTTTGTTGAAATGCCGTAACGGGCACGATTTTAACTTGCAACATAGGGCGAAAACCTCAAGGCGATGAATGGGCTAATGTTTGCTTTAAGGCATCAAGATTAGCTTGAAGTAATAAATTGAGCAATGCGACATGATCATCCCGCGCGTTTAATGCAGGAATATAACCATATTCACCACCGCCTGCAGCTTGGAAAATTTCAGCATTTTGCAGCGCCAACTCTTCTAGCGTTTCCAAACAATCCGCTGAAAATGCAGGGCTCATAACCTGTACCGATTTCACGCCTTGTTTGCCCCATGCGTCCAAAGTGGCATCAGTATAAGGTTTCACCCATTCTTGCTTACCAAAGCGCGATTGGAAACTGATTTCATATTGATCTTCAGTTAAACCAAGCGCTTGCGCGACTAAATGTCCTGTTACACGGCAACGGTCAGCATAGGGATCACCCTTGTCTGCATAAGGCTGTGGAATGCCATGAAAAGACATCAATAACTTATCCGCGACCCCATGCTCCGCTTGATAATCACGCACACTTTGCGCTAAAGCTTGAATAAATAGCGGGTGCTGATAGTAATCACGAATAATACTCAAGCCCGGCAAATTGCGTTGCTGCGGAATCCATTGTGCGATCGCATCATATAGCGGTGCAGTCGATGTTGCTGAATATTGTGGAAATAGCGGAAACAGGACGATGTGGTCTTGTGGCTGCTGCGCCAATTGATCTAAAGCTGCATGAATGCCTGGGTTGCCATAGGTCATGGCAGGAATCACCTTCAGTTCAAACTCTGGATACGCTTGAGTTAAATGTGCTTTTACAGCGTCAACTTGCGCCAACAATATTTCACGCATAGGCGAATCATTGCCCCAAACCATTTCATAGGCATGCGCCACACGCTTTGGTCGAAATGGCAAAATGAACAAACGCAAAATCAATTGCCAAATCGGTTTTGGAATTTCAATGACACGCTGATCAGATAAAAACTGTTGCAGAAAACGACGCACTGCGGGTACAGTTGGCGCATCAGGCGTACCTAGATTTGCCAGAATAATGGTGACTTTAGCTTTTTCGGCAGGCAACATTACGCTTATTCCATCAATTTGAATGACGCTAATGTAGCAGCTTTTTATCTATTTAATAAAATAGATTAATATGCAGATTTAAATTGAAAAACTCGATCATTATCTAGCAAATTACTTTCTAGTAATTTTTGACCTTTACTTGTCACTTGCCACAACATCCGCTGACGGTCATCTCGGCCATTGGGCACAATCCAGTCATTCTGCCGCATCTGGCTTTTAATGCTGTGTAAAGCACGAATATTCACTTGTGCCCGCGCAACCGCATGTGCACGTGGCATCTCAATACGTGCATCATCCAAACCTGTTTCATTCAAAAACTCATTCATTCGTTTAGAGAAGAATTCTTCAGGGGTTGGATTAACAAAGGTTGCGCCTAAAATCGACAAGAGCTGCGCCCACGTCATTTTCTTCTGTACTTTTAATTCTTTGAAATTACCATCTTGATAAGCGTGCATGCGGTATTCAAATGAAAATAGTTCATGCATCGACACTTTTGGTAAAGATAGGAATGGATCAACTTCGCGTTTTCCCGACTCTGTTTCGAGTTGAACTAACTGGGCTTTTAAACGATCAATTTCATCATGTAAAGCTTGGGTATTTTGCGGACGAACCCAACCTGAAACAGGATAGCGCTCTAGCATTTGCGGCATGTTCAATCGCACTGCCATTTCTAAATCACGCAAGGTTCGATAGCTAAAGACTTGATCCACTTCATTTTGCAATAGCTTACGAAAGTCTTTGAATTTTTCACGTAGCTCAGGCTTTTCATCATGCAAAGAAAGATCACGTGAATTTGGATCTTCATGCATAAACACAATGACCGGCTTTTGTTTCGTCACTGCATAAATATATTCAAGGTGCATATAACCCACACCTGAAACAGACTGCTCGCCATACTGACTACCCAGTAAGATCACCACATAATCACAGTCATCAATTTGACGACGCGCAAAAGCCGTACTTAATGGTGTGCGCTGTTCCAACCCCCAAGAGAAAAAACCCATCCCTACAAGAGTCTGTGCCAATATGATCCGTTCTGGCTGCATTTCACTGCCAGATGTGGAAATGAATACTTGATAACGCTTATCGAGCATTAGAGATCCTCTTCCCGTTGCACGCTATATCCAGCACTCAAAAAAGTGGTTGCTGAAACATACAGCATGACTACCCCAAATAGATTTAAATTGTTTTATCTAAAATCGTTCAATCACAATGATTAAAATTCTAAACTTGCCGCCTGAATATTGCAGATTTTCCAAGTGATTTGATCATCTTGAATTAAGCGTGCTACCACAGGTGTTAAGTTTTCCGCATTATTTCCACTGACATAACATTCGATACGCAGTGAATCTTGGCGGTTATGCTCAAATAATAACTCATTTTTAATCAAAATTTGGGCTGTTTGTCGTGCAACCGCAAATCCTGAGTCAATTAATGTCAGCTTCTGACCAAAAATATACTGAATTGCCGATTTTAGGAAGGGGTAATGTGTACATCCAAGCACTAAAAAATCTGCACCTTGATTTACAACTGGCTGTAAAACCTCAGTTAATGTGTTAAGACAAGCCTCACTCATCTGTGCACCTGCTTCTACAAAGGGTACTAATTCCAAACTGGTAACAGTCAGAACATTGACCCCTGCAGGTTCAGCAAATCGCTGCATGACATCTTTGATTAATTTACCCCGAAAAGTCGCAGGCGTTGCGAGAACAGCCACGGTTTTACTTTTGGTCTGTAATACCGCAGGTTTTAAGGCCGGAACCAAGCCAATAATTGGAAAGTTCTCACCGTAGTGTTCACGCAAATAATCCAAACTAAATGCCGATGCCGTATTGCATGCCACCACCGCGACTTTACACCCCTGACGGTATAACCACTCAATCGCATGTGCAGTCAATTCACGGATGTCCTGATCTTGACGCGGGCCATAAGGGACATGTGCCGTATCTGCAAAATAAACAATCCGTTCATTCGGTAAATAACGTGCAATTTCCAACGCAACAGACAAACCACCAATACCTGAGTCAAATACCCCAATAGGCGCATCAGCAGTCGCTTTTGGCATGGGTACATTTAAGGGGTAAATGGGATGAATGGCGGTCATAGGGTCACTTATATATTGTTCAGAATGACAAGGTGGAAAGCTTAAACCTCAGGTGCCTAATTGCAAGCGCAAATCACCACTTTGTAACACTAAAATGGATTCACCTTTTTCATTTTCAAGCAGTTCACCCATCTCAACCAAATGAAAGAATGCAGCACGCTGGATCAGTGCATTAATTCCAAAACGCACATGTACATAGGGGCGCAATTCACCTTGATATTCACGCATAAAAATAGGATGTTCATCATCCACAACAATCACGTCTTGTGTTGTGGTCGTAAACTGGATATAGCGCTTGTTTTCTAGCTCAAGCGTATCGACTTGATTAACAAATAAAGGCTCATCTTCTACCTGTATTTCAATCTGCTCGACTGGGGTCTTTAAATAGAACTTGCTGTCTTCTTTCCATAGTACTGTCGAGAACAAGTCAATAAGCGCTTGGCGTTTGATCAATTGACCATCGTGCCACCATTCTCCATTGGCTAAAACCTTCAGATCCATTGCACCACAATGCTTTGGATGCCATTGATCTAATGGGGGGATTGACCTTTTGTGACCGGACTGTCCATCTTTTAAGTATTGTGCAATGTTCATTAAATTTCTATCATCCCTATTAATGAATTTTTTCGTCGGGTTTTCGTTCAATTGCTGCTTCATCCGCCTAATAAATACCTTAGTGACGGAAAAATAATATGATTCAGCCAATTGGCTAGAACTCGGTTTAAAACTATACTAGCCCACAATATCAAAGACACGATAGAAAAATTGTGTCTGGGCATTAAGAACACTCATGGCAGCACCATTTAAATGAATTGAATGGATGCCACCTTCCGAAATATGAGGAGTCCTACATGGAACACATCGAACGTGAATCGATGGAGTTTGACGTAGTTATCGTCGGTGCAGGTCCTGCCGGCCTATCTGCTGCGATTAAAATTCGTCAACTTGCAATTGAAAATAACCTAAACGATCTGTCCGTTTGTGTCGTGGAAAAGGGCTCCGAAGTAGGTGCGCATATTCTATCGGGTGCTGTGCTTGAACCCCGCGCGATGAATGAATTGTTCCCAGATTGGAAAGAACAAGGCGCACCGTTAAATGTGCCTGTGACTGAAGATAAAACCTTCTTCTTATTGTCTGATGAAAAATCACAAGAAGCACCGCATTGGATGGTACCAAAAACCATGCATAACGATGGTAACTATGTTATTTCGTTAGGTAACGTGGTTCGTTGGTTGGGTGCTAAAGCTGAAGAATTAGAAGTGTCTATTTTCCCAGGCTTTGCAGCATCTGAAATTCTTTACCATGAAGACGGGACTGTGAAAGGTATTCAGACTGGCGACATGGGTATTGGTAAAGATGGCGAACCAACGCATAACTTTACTCCTGGCTATGAACTTCATGCCAAATACACATTATTTGCTGAAGGCTGTCGTGGTCACTTAGGTAAACGTCTGATTGCTCAGTTCAACTTAGATAAAGATGCTGATCCGCAACATTACGGTATTGGTATTAAAGAACTTTGGGAAATCGATCCTGCTAAACACAAGCCAGGTTTGGTGATGCACGGTGCAGGTTGGCCTTTAAATGAAACAGGTTCTTCAGGCGGTTGGTGGCTATACCACGCTGAGAACAACCAAGTGACTTTGGGCATGATCGTTGACTTGTCATACACCAATCCACACATGTATCCATTTATGGAAATGCAGCGTTGGAAAACACATCCACTGATCAAGCAATATCTTGAGGGTGGTAAGCGTATTTCTTATGGCGCACGTGCGGTTGTAAAAGGTGGCTTCAACTCACTACCTAAATTCACTTTCCCAGGTGGTAGCTTAATTGGTGATGACGCAGGTTTCCTAAACTTTGCGAAAATCAAAGGCTCTCATACAGCAATGAAATCAGGCATGCTGTGCGGTGAAGCTGTATTTGAAGCGATTGCTGCGGGTGTGGAAAAAGGTGGTGACCTTGCCATTGCACGTGTGACTGAAGGTGAAGACTTCTTCGCTAAAGAGTTAACTACGTACACAGACAAGTTTAACAACAGTTGGTTGAAAGAAGAGTTATATAACTCTCGTAACTTCGGCCCTGCTATGCATAAGTTTGGTCAATGGATGGGTGGTGCGTTCAACTTTGTTGATCAAAACATCTTTAAAGTGCCGTTCACGCTGCATGACTTACAGCCCGACTTCAGCGCTTTAAAAGCTGTCGATGCTGCGAACTTCAAACCGAATTATCCAAAACCAGATGGTAAAATTACATTTGACCGTTTGTCTTCAGTATTCGTATCAAATACGGTACATGAAGAGAACCAACCTGCTCACTTGAAATTGACAGATGCTTCTATTCCTGTAAATGTGAACTTACCAAAATGGGATGAGCCTGCTCAGCGCTACTGCCCTGCCGGTGTTTATGAAATTATGGAAGAGAATGACGGTTCTAAGCGTTTCCAAATTAACGCGGCAAACTGTGTGCACTGTAAGACGTGTGACATCAAAGATCCTTCTCAAAACATTACTTGGGTAACACCTGAGGGTGGTGGTGGTCCTAATTACCCTAACATGTAATCTCTTTTGAGATAAAAATAAACCCGCTTAATGCGGGTTTATTTATGTAGTATGAAAACTATTTATCATTAATCACTAAATCATACTTTTTATTAAATTTTAAAGAAGACCCACCAACACCAGCTCTATAATACCCTCTCAATTCAACATGATATTTACCTGTTTTTTTTTTGGTATCCCATAAATTTTTATTGTATTCTCATAAAAATATTCATCTTCACCGATCTTTGCAACCTTAATTCCAGAGTCATCTTTTAAATCAGTAACAACCACCACTTCACCTACCAAATTTACTTTTTCAATTTCAATCACCTGTTCATAGTATTTATTTAAAAAAGCCGGATTGAAATAATCAGGATTTATTTTTATCTCCGACATACAGCCAAAAAGATTAAGAAAAACAAAAAGTAAAAGATAATTTAAAAATAAGATTTAAATAGACTTCTTTCATAATTCATTTTTGCTCAGCTCTAAATTATAGATTCCCGCAATTAAATTGAATCTTAAGCCCAGTCTTTTTCCTCGATTACGATATCGCTCGGCAAGGATTTTGAAAGTTTTTAAACTACCAAATACATGCTCAACCCCAATTCTTCTTTTGTTGATTTCTTGATTATAGATTTTTAGTTCAGGATCCAATTTACAGCGCTTTTTTGCTTTTAATGGCAACAAGCTATTTGGATACATTGCATAAATCCCTTGATAGCCTTTATCTGCAAGGATAAAGGTACCTGCCGGAATCTGATGTAAGTTTCGTTTGAAGAGTTCGAAATCATGTACAGCACCACGATCAGTGCATAAACTCAGAATTTGCTGAGTTCTATAATGAATGATGGCCTGGACTTTGAAAGTATGTGCCTTCTTTTTGCCACTATAGCTTTTCTTCTGTTTTTTTAGGTCTTTGTATTGGAATTTCTGTGGCATCAACAATCACCACGTTCCAGTCGATGCCTTCGCCCTCAGGCAAATGCTTCGGTAAATTAAATAAATTGGACTTGATCAGGCAGTCCTCTACATGACGGACAATTCTTGAAGCAGTCGGCTCTGACACACCATAACTTGTTGCAACATGGAACAAGGTTCGGTATTCGCGCCAATAACTTAAGCACAGAAGGATTTGATCTTTTATGCTCAATTTAGTTGGTCTACCTTTAGCAGGAACATGCATTTTCAGTTGTTCAACCATTAAATCAAAGGTTGACCATGATATGCCGGTGTATCGCTTAAACTGTGTTTCAGAAAGCTTCTTTGAATCGATATATTTCATCCGCAGATTATGCATGAATATTTAAAATTCTTCGGTACAAATAATCAGCAAGAGACTGATCGTTTTTTGATTTATGAAAGAGGCTTAATATCAAAACTAAAAAAAATAATCAAATTCCAATTATATTCAAGAAAAAATATCTGAATTTTTTATAAAACAAACCAAACAAAAATTCTATTTATATAGAGTGGCTTTGTTACGCAAAAAATCTAATCCTCTCCATCAAAAAATATCAAAACTAATTAATATATTTTCCAATTAATTTATTTAAATCTTTAGACTCACTAAACAAATAGCACTGGTAAAATAAATCATTCCCTTTTTTTGGTAAAACATCATTTTTTAAAAATATTTCATTTTCACGATAACTCTTTACACGTTCATAAACATAATTATCTATTAGCTGAATTTCCTCAAATTCCAATCTTTCATTTTTCACAAATTCAAAACTATAATAAGAAAAATCTTTACCTGAAACTAAATCAGATTGATTATATTGCAAACATTTCATCAAAGTATAAGCTTTTAATGATTCAATATCAGATAACCTTTTAGCCTGAACTTCAATTACATTAAAAATCAAAAAAAACAAAATAATATATCTCATTTTAATTCCCAAAAATCCACTTTTTGTGTTATGCCATTATTAACTTCGGTTGCAACCATCCAAAAATAATATACAGCTGATTCTGGATCATTTTGATCAATTGATGAGTAAAGCAATCCCCTACCATCTTCTCCTCCCTCCCATAATGTAAAATGACCAGTTGCATCACGCCATCCAGTTACCTCAAAAACAATAATTCCATTCTTATTTTTAATTTTTTCAATTATATTATTTCTTACAAAATCTAAACGGTGATCTAACTCTTCTGGCACATATGGGTTAATAGATGAAAGCTTTGGTAATTCTACTGATATATCTGGCTTTTTAAAAAGCGTATATAAATAAGCTTTTAAATCTCTGACACGTATCCAATAGTTCTTTCCATCGTCACCAATAATTGTGCCTCCTTTAGATGGTGCTCTCGGTAGTTGTACTCCTGATCGTATTAAGCCAGCACTCATTCTTAATGCACATGTATTTGCATAGGCATCATTATTTATCTCTCTACCCAAAGCTTTCGAGATTTGCGGATACAAGGTTTCTTTCTGAATAGTATTGTTTGGATAGTTGACAGACATATCTGACCATCTTGGTCTATTAACTTTTAAGGGTTCTGATATAACACCGTCTACTTCTGCTTCGATAGCCATTTAAAGTAACTCTTCATTCAAAATTAATGATTTTTCATTCTTTAAAATATTTTTAATTTTTGCTGCACCATTTTTGATAGTTGCTTGAAATTCTAAAAATTCATTTTGATTACTGATTTTTTCATACACTGGGTTTTTAACTTTTACAGTAACAGTTTCACCATCAGCATAATTTTCAGTTTCTATATGTAAATTGACATCAGTATAAAATCTTGAAGATTCTCCAATACGGTTTTCGTTTTCACCATAACTCCAATAAATTTTTTTAATTTTTTTCTTTAAAGTAAAATTTGTTAAATTCGGCAAAGTGAATAAATTATTCTGTGAACTTTGCCCCCCCACAAACTTATGTTGCCCTGCCTTCACTTCAAACTTACCGCTAGTTGTAGGCAATACACCCGCACTGCTAATCTCAATCTGGCTACCACCCGCAACTAAAACAATTTTTTTGCTCGCTTTGATTTCAACTTTATCTTCCGTGGAAATAATTTGAATACCCTTTCGTGCAATCAAATCTGCCCCATCTCCTTGAGCTTGGATTTCAACTTTGCCTTTGCCCGCATACGCACGTAATCCTTCTTGTGCTGCAAATAGACTGATCTTGCTTTGTGCATGGGCAATTACGGATTTTTGACTGCTGATATTGATGCTCTCGCCCGCACTTTGGCTGATCTGCCCATCTGCTGAAAGATGAATATCTTCCTGACTACTTACAGCAATTGAGTTTGGTGCAGATAAAATCATTAAGGCTTGTTTAAAGGCATCAGCTTTTTCTTTACTACCTTTTTCGATTTGGCTAAGGAAGTTTTTTAGGTTATCTAAGACTTCAAGTGGGTCAGTTTGTTGATTATTCGCCACTTCACTTAAGGCTTTGCTGCTGTTTAAGTTGGCTTCGATTTGTTCTTTTGCAGCTTGTGCGTCGAGGTGCATTGCTGCTGCTTGTTGTTGTGGGTGTGTGCTGACAAGTAGCCCCTGTCCTGCACGTACTGCGCCCCATTGGTCTGTTCTCAGTTCAAAGCCTTCACCTCGCCCTGCACTTTCTGCGGTTTCTTTGGGATGACTAAGGTTACCGAGGTTGAGCTGAGTGGCACCATGGGTACTTTGTAATTGTGTTGAGATTTGTCCAGTCGTGTCATCAAAGCGTAGTTGTCCAAAGCCTTCACCTTGGACTTCCTTACTTTTTATTCCAGCCAGTTTTTTGGTGTCTGGCAGTTTGCCTTTACTATCAAATTGGGTTGGACTGCGCTGTGCTTCATGTATGCGCCCCACCACAAATGGTCGGTCGATGTTACCGTCAAAGAAATCGATGACCACGATTTCATTAATACGTGGTAAGAAACGTGCACCATAGCCTTCACCGGCCCATGGGGTAAGCACATCTACCCATGCAGAGTCCGTATCATTGTCATTACTGCCTGCACCGCCATCATGGCTGTGGTCATCACCACGGGTAAATAAGAAGCGGACTTTGATACGCCCCCATTCATCGACATGTATTTCTTCACCACTTGGCCCGACAACTTTAGCCCGTTGCGGATGGGTGCTTGGACGGTGTTCGAGTGGGTTATATTCAGGAACCGTCGCAATATTGCGGCGTTGTAATGTGAGCTGATTGGCCTGACGCTCGGCCTGTTCATGGATCGGTTTAATGTTCCACTGACTTTGTTCAATCAGTTGATTGACTTGTTCAGTAAGGTCTTTGGGTAAGTTATTTTGGTTATAGAATTTTTTTTCTGTGATTAAAAATTGTTTGTCTGTACCACTGTGTTGATCAATTTCAGGGTGTTCATTCAGTTCAAACCAATAACCCACTTGTGTATCACGCACGGTCGATTGTGCATTGAATTTTTTCGATTGCAGCTCATGATAGCGCGTTAGGTTTTGATTCAGTTTTTCAATTTGACTGTTGGATGAAGCCGTAGCTTGGTCTTCGCCTTTTAGGTCTTGCATCCATGCAGGGCTGACATGCCATGCTTGTTCTAGACTTAAGCTGGCATTGTCTTGGCTTTGGCTATGCTGATGTTTGCTTTGAACTGAACCTGCGCCTTCTTCTTGACTAAGTCCATCGGCTTGCCAGCGCTGTATGTGTACCGCAGTCGGCTGAATGCTACGTTCACCGATCAAGCTGGTGATGCTGTCTTGTTTTTCTGTGGCACTAGAGCGATGAAAGCGGATACTACGACGGCTGAGTGCTTGATATTGGCTATTGTCATCAATCAGGCGGAGTTTTTGTTTTTCAATTGGCGCTGAGGAATGCGGCACTTTCAGCTGCACTTCATCGATGAGCCAGTTGATACCCTCACTGCGCCAAAGTCGCGTTAAAAATTCATAATCGCTTTCATTCGACTGCATGATGAAGGGCCGAACATCATAGTTTTGGCTTAAACCGCTTAGATCTAGCGTTAGACTGGCAGCAAAGAGCGGACTTTTGCTTTGCCATTCTTTAAAGAGAGTTTCACTGACATCTCGTACCGATTTGTTCATAAACACACGGCTGTTGCGGCGTTTATGCCATAGCGACGTTGCGTCTTCTAGAGTGAGTTTATATAGGGTGAGTGAACCGTCACTCTGCCCTTGGGTCGCTTCGGTAATAATACCCGTGGTACGGAAGAGTTCGCCCTGATCGGTCACTTGATCAACAGCGACTTGTGCGCCAATAAATTGTTTTAGTGGAATAAGTGCATTAGTAGATAGGCAAATCAAAGTCGCTTGCAGGCCTTGGTTTAAGACATGCTCCCCATCAATACGTTGAATAAAAAGCTCATCATTCAACGCAGGGTTGGAAAATTGCACATGAATGGCACGTTTTTGAGCGGATAAGCCTAATTTTTCAAGTATAAGAGCAATCGAATTTAACATTTTAAAAGTCTGTTTTTTAAACTTTGTATAATTATGCTGCGAATGATATAGGCTAGCCATCAGACTTGACCAGCCTATTTTATTAATAAAAATGTAACATCTTAATAATTATTATTTTTTACAATCTCTTAAATTAACCTTTCTGAACCAAATAATGGAATTCTTTATTTCCATTTTCATCAAGACGTTCTTCTTGAAGCAAAAGCTCATGACCTAAATGCATACAAAATTTCGGAATATCCCAAGAGGTCGAATTATCTGTTGCAAAAACCTCAACAATATCACCCGATTTTGATTTACGAATGGCTTGATGCAACATCATCACAGGCTCAGGGCAACGTAAGCCACGGGTGTTTAATTGAATTGATGGGGGCACAGAAGGCTCAGACATTAGAAAACTCAGTATTAAAATCTAGGGCTATTTTAGCATAATCCTGACGACCGAATGTTAGCTTGAAAAATGCAAACGATAGCGTCTTAAAATGACTTGATCGCTCATCATCTAGATCAACATTAACAATAGACAACTGTATTTTCTACGGTATGATAAAATCATCATTTATTAGATATTAAGAGTCTTTAGGAAAGATCATGCAAGAGGAATCCGGCCCGTCGTGGGGCATGCGCGGCTTACGTAAATGGCTGGGCACTGCACCAGAAACCCGTGACGAACTGTTGAAATTGGTACAAGATTCACGTCGCTTCTTAGAACCCGATACAGTTGCCATGCTCGAAGGGGTACTCGACTTACCTGCAACTAAAATCCGCGAGGTCATGACCCCCCGTACTGCGATGATCAGCTTGCAAGAAGATGATGAGCTATTAGATATTTTGCATGTACTTGTTGAATCTGCACACTCACGTTTCCCAGTCTTTTCCTCAGACCAGCCAGACAATGTTGTCGGTATTTTGTTGGCCAAAGATTTGTTGCCATTTTTGACAGAACCGACCAGCAAAGTCGATATTCGTGCATTAATGCGTCAAGCCTTATTTGTACCCGAGAGCGCGCGTTCTGACCAAGTTTTACGTATGTTAAAAAATACCCAAACCCATATCGCTGTAGTGATTGATGAATATGGTACAACTTCAGGTTTAGTGACTTTAGAAGATATTCTTGAAGAAATTGTAGGTGAAATTGAAGACGAACACGACAAAGTCGATGAAGAAGCTCAATTTATCATTCCAGATGAAGACCCGCTGAGCGCAAATACATGGTTGGTTCAAGCACTTACACCAATTGAACACTTTAACAATCTTTTAGATGCTGATTTTTCAGATGATGAAGTAGAAACTGTGGGCGGCTTACTGCTACAAGAAATGGGCTTAGTCAGTGATTTACAAGGTCAAGTGATTGAACTTGAAAACTGGGAGTTTACCATTTTAGAGGCAGATGCACGTACCATTCATCTGATCCGAGCTGTCCGTAAATGAGAACCTACTTTGATAAGCTGCTAAACCACTCACAACAAAAAAAACAGCTACCTTTCATCTATCCTTTGCTGATTGCATTATTTTCAGGTGCCATCTTCAGCTTGTCGCTGGCACCTTATCATTATTGGTGGTTGGCAATTTTATCTCCAGCCCTGTTGTATGCCTGCCTAAGTCAACGTGCACCTAAACAATCGTTTTTCATTGGTCTAGCTTATGGCTTCGGCTTATGGTTTGTCGGGGCTTTTTGGCTATATACCTCAATCCATGTCTATGGTGATACCAATTCAGCACTCAGTGTTTTGATGATTGCCATTATGGCAATTGTGATGGGGCTGTTTACCGCAGTTCAGAGTTGGCTCTACCGCCGCTTCTTTCCAGAAACACCACTGACCTTTGCGCCACTGTGGGTGTTTTTCGAGTGGAGTAAAACTTGGGTCTTTACCGGTTTTCCATGGCTGTTTGCAGGTTATGCCTTTACTGAACGATTCCTCGATGGCTATGCGCCATTATTCGGGATCTTTGGGGTATCTTTTGCGGTCATTGTATTGGCCTGCGCCTTGGTTGAAATCCTGCGTAAACGCATCTTTTGGATTGTTCCCTCTGCCCTTGTTTTGCTCGGTGCCTGGGGTGCAGCGCAATTGCAATTTGTTCAGCCTAAAAATGAAAAACCGCTGAGTGTTTCCTTAATTCAAGGCAATATTCCACAAGATTTAAAATGGTTAACAGAATACCAAGCTCAAACCTTAATGAAATATGCGTCATTAAGTCGGACCGAATGGGGCCGTGATGTCATTGTTTGGCCAGAATCCTCCATTCCAATGTTCCAAACCGATATTGAGCCGTTTCTGGATGCGATGAAAGTCCAAGCCAATAAAACAGGGACGGCTTGGGTGACAGGTATCCCCTATTGGGACTTGGCAGAATCACAGCAAAACCAACACCCTATGTATTACAACACCATCATGGCAACTGGTGATGAATCTTCTGGTCTATACAAGAAGCAACGTCTGGTACCCTTTGGTGAATACATTCCGCTTTCAGGGATGTTAAGTTGGGTACTACCTGCCCTACAAAATGACCCGTCGATGAGTGGCTTTTCACGTGGTGCAAACAACCAAAAGCCTTTGAATGTTAAAGGTCATGATTTAGGTGCGGCGATTTGCTATGAAGTGGCTTATCCTAACTTAACGCGCCGTAATGCCAGTCAAAGTGACTACCTAGTGACTATTTCCAATGACGCATGGTTTACTGGAACAGCGAGCCCACATCAGCACCTACAAATGGTTCAAATGCGTGCCAAAGAAAATGGCCGTTGGTTTATCCGTGCAACCAATACCGGCATTACCGCCTTTATTGATCATAATGGTCACATTGTGAAACAAGCACCGATGGATAAAGATGCGGTACTTCGTGGTGATTTACCTGCCATGCAAGGCGAGACACTTTACACACGCTTAAGTGATTGGCCTGTGTTGATTTTCTCATTCTTGTTATTGGTTCTCGGTTGGATTTATCGCCCGCGTAAAGTTGATATTTCTTTTAAATCACGCCGTTAATTCCGCTACAAAAGATCAAAAAAACCGAGCTTTGGCTCGGTTTTTTTATTGATAAACTTTCAGGGTGCCAGTTCACCCTGCTTTTTTAAAGTAACTTGGTGCCGAGGGGAATCTCTGCATCAGGCACACAAAGAGCAACATGCCCCTCTGCATTATGAAAGCCTGTGACCAAACACTCTGACTGGATCGGACCAATTTGTTTTTTTGGAAAATTCACGACGGCAACGACCAATTTTCCCAATAGATTTTCCGGCTGATACAGCTGTGTAATTTGTGCACTGGACTTTTTAATGCCCAGTTTCTCTCCAAAATCCACATGGAGAATGTACGCGGGTTTACGTGCTTGCTCAAAGACTTCTGCCTGCACAATTTTCCCCACACGTAATTCAACTTTCACAAAATCTTGCCAATCGATCTGTTGCATTTTTCCCTCTTTCTTTTCTTTGTTGTACTTCATCTAACTATCTAAGATCTGATATCTAAAGATTATAAAAATTTCATTCAGGCTGACCATATGTGAAACAGACATTCGATGCGTCAAAATGGACAAAGCAAAGTAATCTTAGAATGCGCATCATATTGATGTACGCTTTGATGTAAGCTAACTGTTCATTTGCACGGGACATAAAAAAACTGGAGCAAGCTCCAGTTTTGAAGGTTTAATTTTGGGGTTATAACTGAGTAACTAAATAGGAAAGCATGGCAGCTAAAGACACCATTGGAATATATCGATAAAGACGAACAACCATTTGTTCAATGGCAGATGCATGTTCTTGTTTTAAATTTGCCACAGTCGCTTTTAATGCAGACCAAAAACTTAAAGCCAGTAATGAACTCATTAAGCTCATGGCAAAGAAGCCCACCATAATTTGGCTACTGCCCTCAGTGCTTTGCCATAAATACACAATGCCTTGACTGATCGGCAGAATACTTAAAATCAAAAGAACAGATTTCAGCATAGACCAATGAAATTGGTTAATTTCATCCGTTAATAATAATGCTTTCATACTATCCTCCATGGCTAAAAAAGTACCATAAAAGATATTATGCGCGGTTTTATTTAAATGAAAAGCCTATATTTATTCATATTTTACGATTATTGTAATCAATAAAATTGGGAATAATTCTTATTATAAATATCACATATTTTATATTATATAATTTAAAGTAAATTCAACAACTTAATATTAATTTTATAATTAAGATTTATTATCACTTCACTCAATATTGAAACATCCTATTAAGTGAAGTGATTAATTCCATTAAAACTGAATTTATAATTATTCTCAGTTAGTGTTTATAGTAAATATCAGCATCATTTTCTTCACCGCCAGACTGACCATCCGCACCAAATGAATAAAGATCATAAGGACGGCCTTCAGAACCTGGGATCACATATTGAATGTCATTGTCCCAACTGTCTTTTGGATAGCCACCTTTGATATAGCCACCCGGCAACCAGTTTTTAGCAGACTCAGGTTTAGTGACCAAAGCATTTAATCCACCGTCTTGCATTGAAGGGAATTTACCATTATCCATTTTGTATTGATCTAATGAGCCAGCGACACTTTTTAAAGTAATTGCTGTGGTATCAACTTTGGCTTTTTCACCACGGCCCATCACGTTCGGTACAATCAGCGCAGCCAAAACACCTAAAATGACAATGACCACCATCACTTCAATTAAAGTAAAACCTTGTTGCTTCATATTTTTTGTCTTCACTTGCATGTTACAAATCTCTGTTCACATCATTGTTCGAATGTCTTAAATCATATTATTCATATTCACGATTGGCAGCATCACAGCAATCACGATCACCAGTACAATGCTCGCCATAAATACCAACATCAGCGGTTCAAGCAACGCCAATAAAGTTGAAATTAAAGTCGTCACTTCTCGGTCTTGCATCGTCGACGCACGTTCTAGCATCCGGTCTAATTCGCCTGAACTTTCACCACTTTTGATCATTTGTACCATCATCAGTGGGAAATAACCACTTCGCTCAAGCTGTGTTGCTAAATTACCACCTTCTGTTACTTTCTCTGCCGCAAGGTTGACCGAATCTCGAATCACCCAATTATTACTGACCGCTGCGCCAATTTTTAAAGCATCGACCAATGGCACGCCAGACTTGGTTAAAATCGACAAGGTACTGGCAAAACGAGCGGCATTAATGCCTTTAGACAGTTTGGAAAATAACGGTAATTTCAAGGTCAATCGGTCAAAGGCATAATGTCCCGCCGCTGTTCTGAGGAATCGAACCAAGAGAAAAATCGAGACTACGCTACCGACCAATAAAAATGGCCAGGCCATTCGAATAAAATCACTGGCTTTCATTAAAGCGACCGTTATCCACGGCAAGGCATCTTTGCTTTGGTCAAAGGTTTTGACAATATCTGGGACCACATAGGTCATGAGTCCCATCACAATACCGAAAGACATTAACATCAGGATGATGGGATAAATCATCGCACCCTGCACTTTTTTTTGCATGGCAAAGCGGTTTTCGGTGTAATCGGCAAGTTGGTCGAGAATGAGATCGAGATGACCTGAACGCTCACCTGCTGCAATCGTGGCAATATACAGTTCAGGAAAGCGTCCCGCTTGTTGTAGTGCGTTGGCTAAAGAATGCCCTTCCAAAACTTTAGAACGCACCGACATCAACAGGTTTTGCACATGGGCTTTTTCGTTTTGTTTTCCCACAGCACGAATCGCTTCTTCTAATGGAATTGCAGCGGCAACCAAAACTGAAAGTTGGCGAGTCAATAAAGCCAAGTCATAGGCATTCAGCCCTTTTTGAAACAAGCGCTGCTGCGTGTGTTTGTCTTTTTGCTCTATCGGATCGACAGCAACTGGAATAAGTGACTGATCTCTGAGCTGTTGACGAATTTGACGCGCAGAATCACCCTCAAGTACACCCTTCTGCTGCTTCCCTGAAGCGTCTATGGCAGTAAACTGATATGCAGGCATTGTAATGCTCTAATTTTCCAAAATTTCTATCAGCGCAGTTGCGTCTGACCATCAAAATCATTCATATTCTTAGATATAAAATATGAGCTCACTCTAACACAACTCCTTTACGATCACGACGAAATTTAATCAGGAACTTATCCACGTTTTATGGCAAATTCAGCGAGCATTGCAACACCTATTTACCGCGTTCGAGTCGCCGTTCCGGTATATTTATACGACTGCTTCGATTACAGCTTAAGCCAAGAGCAATACCAACAAGCTGAAGTAGGTGCACGCGTTGCTGTATCTTTTGGTCGGCAAAATTTGACCGGCATCATCGTGGAAAAAATTGCACCCGATGCACCACTCGATTCAAGCTTTAAACTCAAGGCCATTACTGAACTTCTTGATGATCGTGCCATTTTAGATGAGAAAGTTTTAAATTTATTGACATGGTCTGCACAGTATTACCAATTTCCGATTGGTGAAGTGATGCAAAGTGCCCTTCCGACGCTGTTACGCCAAGGAAAGCCCTATAATTTACTGGCACGGACATGGAATCTGATCGACCATAATGCTGAAGCCAAAATTAAACGTTCAGAGCGTCAGCAAGAAGCGTATAAAATACTAAAATTACATCCCACAGGCACAGGTGAAAATCTTTTAAATTTGTCAGGTGTGGAAACAGCAACACTCAAAGCCTTAGAGAAAAAAGGCATCTGCCAATGTGTCTTGGCGGAACAGGACTTTAGCCCAATGCCCATAAGCATGGCGCAAATGCCGCTCACAGCGAATCCGGAGCAAAAGAAAGCCATTGATCGGGTGTTAAAAGCGCGGAATCAATATCAGGCCTTCCTGCTCGATGGCTTAACTGGCAGTGGTAAAACTGAAGTCTATTTACAAATCATGCAAGAGGTTCTAAAGCAAGGCAAACAAGTCTTGGTTTTAGTGCCTGAAATTGGACTTACCCCACAGACCATCAGCCGTTTCCAATCACGTTTTCATTGCAATATTGCCCTATTACATTCGGGGTTAAACGATTCAAAACGTATGCAAGCTTGGCAAGCTGCGCAAACGGGCAAGGCTTCAATTATCTTAGGCACACGTTCTGCGATTTATACGCCACTGCCTAATCTAGGTTTAATTGTGATTGATGAAGAGCATGATCTGTCCTTTAAACAACAAGAAGGCTTTCGCTACCATGCACGCGATGTTGCTCTGTTCCGTGGGCATCTGGAACAATGCCCTGTCATTCTTGGCTCTGCCACACCTAGTATTGAATGCTATGCCCTTGCCAAACAAGGCAAGATGACAATTTTGGAACTAAACCAACGCGCAGGCACCGCTGTCATGCCGAAAATGCACATCCTTGATTTGAAAGTGGCACAGAAACAGCATGGAATTAGCCAATTATTAATTGGTGAAATCCGTAAGCGCCTAGAAAAAAAAGAACAGGTGTTAGTGTTCTTAAACCGTCGAGGATATGCCCCGGTTTTAATTTGTGAAAGCTGTGCATGGCAGGCCAAATGTCCGCACTGTGATGCCAATTTCACGGTTCATCGCACACCTTATCAACATTTACATTGTCATCACTGCGGCACCATTCATCGTATGCCAGATCACTGTCCACAGTGTAATCATCAGGAGCTCAAATCTATTGGGATGGGCACAGCCAAAGTTGAAGAAAGCCTAAATGAGCTATTTCCGCAGCATGACGTTATTCGTGTCGATCGTGATTCCACCAGTCGAGTCGGCAGTTGGCAAAAAATCTATGACAAGATTCAAAAAAGCGAACCTGCCATTTTACTCGGTACACAAATGCTGGCCAAAGGACATCATTTCCCTTACGTCACCTTGGTGGCGATTTTAGATATCGATTCAGGTCTGCTGAGTGTGGACTTCCGTGCCATTGAACGTACCGCTCAACTCATTGTGCAAGTCACAGGGCGTGCCGGCCGTGGCGAACGTAAAGGCGATGTATTCCTACAAACATTAAGACCCGACCATCCGCTTTTGAATATTTTGGTCAATGAGAACTATCGAAAATTTGCCAAAGAAACCATGAAAGAACGGGAAATGGCACAAATGCCACCGTTTCGCTATGCCGCATTGGTGCGCTGTGAGTCCAAAAACCAAGAACTCAATACTGAATTTTTACAGCAACATGCCCAATTGCTGCGTCAGGACTCTGCTGGAATTATTGATATTTGGGGGCCGATTCCTGCCCCGATGGAGCGCAAAGCAGGGCGTTACCAATCCCACATGGTTTTACTGTCTACAGATCGTGCGCGCTTACATTATTATCTGCGTTATTGGTGGCAAAACATCTTGCATAACAAGCCATCAAATATGAAATTGAGCCTCGATATAGACCCACAGGAACTCAGTTAAACGCGTACAATTCAGTCTGAAAATATCAGTCATACTGAATTGCAACTTTCGACCAAAAACACAACTCTAGGACGAGTAAATGTCACTACTGTTACAGATCACAATTTTCCTTGGCGCATCCTTATTGCTTGTCCCTTTGCTCAAGCGCTTTGGTATTGCAACGGTATTGGGATATCTGTTCACTGGTATTTTGCTCGGCCCCGATGTCTTTAACATTGCCAGTGATCCCCAAGCGATCCAAGATCTCGCTGAGTTTGGCGTGATCTTACTGATGTTCCTGATCGGCCTCGAACTGCGTCCACAGCGTCTATGGAGTATGCGTAGTTCTATTTTCGGCATGGGGAGTTTACAAGTCGGTCTGACCGGTCTTGTTTTAGCGCTAGGCAGTTTTTTTGCCTTACAACAAGGCATTGCAGCCAGTATCGTTATCGGTTTCGCTCTCGCTCTTTCTTCTACTGCCTTTGTCTTGCAGATGCTGAGTGAGAAGCAGCAATTAAACACAACCTATGGGCAACAATCCTTTTCGATTTTGCTGTTTCAAGATATGGCCGCGATTCCCCTGATTGCAGTCATCCCCCTGCTCGCAGGGACAGAATCATCACATCACGGAATCGCCTATTTCGCTGCAATCATTGCGACTTTTTCAGGCTTATTTTTATTTAGTCGTTACTTAATGCGACCTTTTTTCCGCTTCGTCGCGAAAAGTGGCGCGCATGAACTGATCACCGCTGTCGGCTTATTTATAGTGCTGGGTGTCGTGGTGTTGATGGATGTACTTGGCATCAGTACCACACTGGGTGCATTCCTCACAGGTGTGTTACTTGCGGACTCAGAATTCCGCCACGAACTCGAGGCCAGTATTGCTCCGTTTAAAGGGCTTTTACTTGGTCTGTTCTTTATGACCGTGGGCATGACTACGAAACTGTCATTATTCGTTGAAATGCCATGGTTCATTATCGGTGGTGCATTGGCACTGATGCTCATCAAAATGGTGTCAGTTACCGCGATTGCACGTTATCTCAAAAATTCATGGCGCAACAGTATTTTACTGGCAAGCTGTTTGGCTCAAGGCGGTGAATTTGCCTTTGTGGTCTTTAGTGTGGCGAAAAGTGAAAATGTCGTACAACAAGCCATTTTGGAGCCATTAACCCTCATCGTCACCTTGTCGATGGTGTTGACCCCTATGTTGTACTGGTTAATACAATCACAAATTTTGCCACGTTTTAATCCAAAAACCATCCCCGAATATGACGACATTCCGGATGAACATAATCCTGTGATTATTGCGGGCTTTGGACGTTTTGGACAAATCATTGCTCGTGTGGCGCATTTACAGCATTTGTCTTTTACCGCCATTGATAGCAACTTAGACAAAGTCGATTTCGTACGTAATTATGGTGGTCATCTATATTATGGCGATGCCACACAACCAGATATTTTACGCGCTGCGGGCATTGAACATGCCAAAGTGTTCGTCCTTGCCATAGATGATATTGAAGACTCGATGAACGTGGCGCGTCATATTCGCCTGAATTACCCTCAGTTAAAATTATTGGTCCGTGCGCGTGACCGTCATCAGGTGCATCTGCTGCGTGATTTGGGGATTGAGCATATTTGGCGTGAAACCTATTTATCCTCTTTAGGAATGGCCTATCACATGCTGTGCGACTTAGGCATCAGCGATGAAGATGCCTATAAAAGTATCGAATTGTTCCGTGATTATGATGAAAAACTGCTGACTCAACAGCAGCAAATCTATACCGATGAACAAAAAATTTATGAAACGCATCGTAACGCTTTAGCTGAACTGGAACATTTGTTTGAAAGCGATGCGCAAGCCCGTGAAAAACCTACAGGTGTTGATTTACAACGCAGCTTACAACGTCATCGTATTGATGTCACAAGAGATGATAATGAATGACTTGTGTTTTACAATATCGTCACCATTAAAGCAGGGTTATGGAGAATTTTATGTCAGATTTACGCCAACGCTTTTTTATTGAAGATAGCCCTGTTCGTGGAGAAGTGGTTCATCTTGAAGAAGCCCTACAAACGATTCTTGCACAGCGTGACTATGCACCTGCTGTACAAATTCTCTTGGGTGAAATGCTCAGCGCGACTGCCTTGTTGGCCAGCACCTTAAAAATTAAAGGTCGTATTAGCTTACAAATTCAGGCTGCAGGCACTTTTAAATGGGCAATGGCGGAATGTAATCATCTCGGTGAAGTTCGCGCACTTGCAGATTATGAAGAAGACCCGCACTTTCAAACCGCTGAAGACAGCAGCACGGTACTGAAAGCCTTGGTAAACCCAGTACTTTTCATTAATATCGAGCCTGAATTTGGTGAGCGTTATCAAGGGATTGTACCTTTAGACAAACCGACTTTAGCGGGTTGCTTGATGCAATATTATGATCTATCTGCACAGATCCCGACACGCATCGTCTTAGCAAGCAGCAACAGCCGTTCAGGTGGTTTACTGATCCAGTTATTACCTCGGAATAGCGAAGAAGAACAACGCCGTGTCGATGAAGATCTATGGCCACGTTTAACCATGCTGACCGAGACATTAAAAGCAGAAGAGTTAACGTCTTTATCTGCAAACGAAATTTTATATCGTTTATATAACGAAGAAGAAGTTCGTCTACCTGAAACTGAAGCCTTAAAATTTGGCTGCACATGTTCAAAAGAACGCTGTGCGACAGCACTTGAACAAATTGGTGTTGCTGCAGTTCGTGAAACCTTAGAGTTTCAAAACCCAATTGAAATGGACTGCCAATTCTGTAATACAAAATATACCTTTACGGCAGAAGAAGCTTTATCCCTTTTTGGTCAACACCTTAGCTAAATCATTGCATGATTAAAAGCCTAAATCTAAGCATCCTTCGGGGTGCTTTTTTATTGTCCCGATAAAATTTAGACCTACTACTTTCTTGCGCTTAGTCGAATGGGTTCGAACTATAAAGCATCAACATGATCAGCTGTATTTGCGATCAATTTTTTTTCGAGTAGAATCGCGCCAGAAATAAAGTCAAAAAAACCAACAAAGCTTTATTTTTAATTGAAAAATAATGTAAAAAAAACTGGATAAATTATGAAACTCAAAACACTCGCTATTGCTTTAGCCATGTTCTACTTTGGCCCAATGACAGCACATGCAGCAGACCTCGTCGGGACATGGAAAACCATAGATGACAAAACAGGCTATGCTCGTGCTGAAGTCCAAATCACTAAATTAAAAGACGGCAGCTATAGCGGTAAAATCACCAAAGTGCATGCCATCCCCAACCGCCCTGTCACCACGATTTGTGAAAAATGCGAAGGTAAACTCAAAAATGCACCCTTAATTGGTTTACCGATATTCTCTGGCTTTAAACATAATGCAAAAGAGAATGCGTACACCGATGGCAAGGTGATCGACCCACTTTCAGGCAATACTTATCAAGGTAAAGGGCAATTGAATGCGCGCGGCAATGTCCTGACACTTCGAGGTTATGTTGGAACCACGCTTCTCGGCCGGACGGTATCTTGGATCCGCGTCAACTAAAGTCGCCATTTGGCTTTCATTGGCATGATGAACTCAACTCCAGACGAGTTCATCATGCCGATAATAATCTACTTTGAGATGAATTCCGACTATTTTACTAGTGCGTAGACGTTCAGCATAAACCTCATTTAGCGCCAACTCGTTCATGTTTTGGCTCAAAATATAAATACCAATTCTTAAAAAATCACTAGAATATTCATATTATTTCAGGCTACATTAAACCCATAATATTTTTATGCCTTTAAGTTTTAGGCATCCGCTTTTTGTGTAATGTGGGTAATTATATGGCTGTTAAATTCCTCCCTTCTATCCTGTTCGGCATGTTCTCCATCTGCAGTTTATCCTCTGCTTTTGCAGCGATTGACCCCTTAGTGGGGACATGGAAAACCATTGATGATCGAACAGGATATTCCCTTGCCGATGTGGTGATTCGCAAAGATAAGCATGACCTGTATTCGGCCACCATTATCCAAAGCCGAAGCGTACCCGGAACAGCAAATGTTTCGACATGCACGCAATGCACCGGTGCTCAGAAAAATAAACCCATGGTCGGTTTAACCACTTTAAGCGGCTTAAGCGCTGATCCAGAAAAGCCCAATGAATTTGTGGGTGGAGTGATGCTCGATCCCAAATCAGGCAAGCACTACAATGCACGCGCTCGTTTGATGAATAATGGCAAGCATTTGATCATCAATGGTCGTACTGAAGGCTCTGCAATTGGACGCAATGTCACTTGGGTCAAAAACTAAGCACGAGGCCTTTAAATCATTAAAGGCCTTTTTTAACTTAAAAATTAGAGTAAAAACTCCATATTAAAGCAGTGTTTTAAAAAAATCTGCCAAATACATCACAAACCATCACATTGATTTTGTAGGGCTTTATATATAAATTAGGCAACTTACTCTAAAAACACAATTCTGAATTTTCAGGGGATGAAATGAAAAAAATATATCAACAATTATTTGCCGGAATAGTACTTAGCACTTTGTCAGGATTGTCAATCGCTGCGGAAACCGATCCGCTAGTGGGTAAGTGGAAAACTGTCGATGACCGCACCGGATATTCACGTGCAGACGTTGAAATTCGCAAAAAAGCCGATGGAAGCTATGAAGGCATCATTGTCACCACACGCAATGTCCCTGGCACTGAAAAAATGGGCGTCTGCTCGAACTGCCCAGGTGAATTGAAAAATAAACCTTTTATCGGCTTGCCATTTATTTGGGACTTTAAACAAGATCCAAAAAATCCACGTGAATTCCAAAACGGTAAAGTTCTGGACCCGATTGGTGGAAAAATCTATAAAGGCAAAGCAAGACTTAGTGCTTCAGGAAAACATTTAACTATACGTGGGTATGTTGGTGTATCTGTGATTGGTCGTAGTGTCACTTGGATAAAATACTAATTTTAAATGTGTTTTTAAAAGCCTCCTCGTGAGGCTTTTTTATTGTCATGTTTTGAAACAATAAGCTGCAGTTTGCCCCTATGACAGTTTGATGAACCCTTCTATATTGATTAAAACATAATCAATATTTATACAGAGAGTATGCCAGACAATCACTATCAAACTTTAGGGATCGCCAGAGATGCTTCGGCAGATCAAATTAAAAAAGCCTATCGAAAATTGGCGCGTAAATATCACCCTGACGTCAGTAAAGAAGCTGATGCTGAAGCGCGCATGCAAGCGATTAATGTTGCATACGACACCTTGAGTGATGCCGAAAAGAAAAAACAATACGATTTTGAACTCGATCATCCTCAAGGATTTGCTGGGTTTAATGCTGGCAACCAAGGTGGTTTTGACCAATCTCAGTTTTATCGCCAATCGACGAGTGATGGTCAGCATGCGAACTTTAGTGGATTTGAAGACTTGTTTGGTCGTTTTGGGCAAGGCTTTGGTGGCGGTGACTATCAGTATCAACGTGCAAACCGCCAAACCAAGAGCTTCTGTGGTGAAGACCAACACGCCAGTTTAGAAGTGGATTTAGAAATCGCATTTCATGGTGCAACGCAGAATATCACCTTACAGATTCCAAGCCTCAACGCCCATGGTGAGCCTGAAGTCCAACGCAAAACCCTGCAAGTCAAAATTCCTGCAGGTATGAAATCAGGTCAACAAATTCGACTCTCCGGCCAAGGGCAAGCTGGCTATAACGGTGGAGCCGCCGGCGATTTATACATTGAAATTTTGTATAAACAAACTGAGCAAACCCGTGTAGAAGGCGTTGATATTTTCCAACAACTGAATATCAGTCCATGGGAAGCCGCATTGGGTCAAAAAATTGCATTTACCAGTCCTGATGGCAAAACATTAGAACTACAAATTCCTAAAAATGCACGTACTGGTCAGCAGCTACGATTAAAGGACAAAGGGATACCAAATAAAACACCCGGACACCTTTACCTGATTTTAAATATACAGATACCAGCTGCACAAACCGAACAAGAGCAACAAGCATATGCGGCTTTTGCTCAAGCTTTTCCGTCATTTAATCCACGACAGTCTTAAGGAGAGCACCATGACAACAATTCATTATCGTGAAATTGTCTGTGACGGATGTAAACAGACTGAAATCGTAGACGAAAAAAGTAGTTTTGATCTACAACACTTTGCCTCTGCCTGTGGGCAAAGTCCAGAATGGGTTCTGCAACTACTCGAATACGATATTCTGCCTAGCCGTTCAGAAGACAGGATTCATCAATTTTTTGGCGATGATATATCTCGCGCACGGCGTGCCTATCGGCTTCAACGAGATTTCGATGCCAGTTTTACTGCGGTCGCTATGATGCTTGATTTAATTGACGAAGTTCAACAACTACGTCGTCAAGTCAAACACCAACAGTTTCATTCACATTAAATGTAATCATGAACGCTCTGCCTCGCAGGGCGTTTTTCTTTTCTTGTAGAGTTTGTCTTGTAGAGGAAGTGATCGACAACCATGAAAACACGAGATTGCAATAAAAAAGTCAAAAACATGTTTCCTGAGTACCGTGATTTGGTCTCTCAGTTACGTGATGAAAATCCATATTTTGCACGGATCTTTGAAGAACATGATGAGTTAGATCGCGAAATCATTCAATTGGAATTAGATCCTGTTAATCACTACAACACAGATATTGAGACCATTAAGCGTAAGAAATTAAAGCTAAAAGATGAAATTTATCGCTTACTGAAAAGTAATGAAAATGATGATATCTCTTGAGATATCGATTCATGTATAGGGGATTTTTCATGATGCATGTCGTTCGCAGTACAACCCACGAGGCTACGCAATTGAATTACTAAGACCATAAGGATCGGTCAAATCGCGTTGTACTGCAGATTCTTTAAAAAACAAAATGTAAAACAATTACATCATGACAAAGGATTCATCATGCACATGCATCATGTCCTATTGGGTGGCATTACTCAGTTTCAGTAGTCTATTACATGCCAGTGATAAACGAGTATTTGAAAAACCATGGATGACCAAACAGGATATTCACGCGGCGATGTCACCGTCGTTAAAAATGCCGACGGGACGTATAGTGGAACACTCACTGCAATATGCCCATTGCCGTACAAACCCTTGGTTGAAGTATGCTTAAAATGTAATGGCAAACTCAAAAATGGGTTTTGATAGGTTCCGAAATTATCAAGGAATTTAAACCAGACCCACAACATCCAAATCAATATAGCAATGGAACCGTGCTGGATCCCCTCTCGGGCAATGTCTATAAAGGCAAAGGCAAGCTGAGTGCAAATGGCAAACGTTTAACCATGCGCGGCTATATTGGCGTGTCTGCACTCGGACGTAGTACCACATGGATTCGTAATGATTAGCAACTAACCCCCCCATCAGAGAAACTGACGCGAACTATTTGAGTTTCGTCAGCTTCTCAATTTCTTTCATGGTTTTAACCGTACCTTTAACTGTGCCCTTCACCGTCTGTTTGATTGGTTCATAATCCATAAACCAAAACAGATTCATGTGTTGATCGCCGTGCTGCTGTGCCAACATATCAATCACGCTTTTTTCACCGCGCCCGACCAAATGCCGTCGATAAAAATAATACAGTAGTAAAATCGTGGTCATCAGCATGATGCCGAGCATGATCCAAAAACCGGTTGGCGATTTGAGTCCCGGAATAAACTCAAAGTTCATACCGTATATACCGGTTAATAAGGTTAATGGTGCGAAAATTGCCGTAATAATCGCCAGAATCCGCATATTTTCATTGGTTTGGTTAGCAACGGCTGAAAAATGCAGATCAATGGCGGCCTGCACAGCACTGCGTAATCGTGTGGTGTGTTTTTGAATGCGTTCGATATGACTGCTTAAATCATCTACCCGAACCAGCATGATATCCTGCTTTTCACTGCGCTTTTTGCCTTTCAAATGTGGGTAATTATCTACAACTTCATCACGCAGTTCTTGCAAGGCTTCAATTTGCTCTTCACACAAATTTTCCACTTGCTGAAAAGCCATATTTTCCTGCAGCAGCTGATGCCACTTGGTAAAACGCCGATGCCCTTGCAGCAATTCACGCTGCCAAAACTCGACACGGCGGGTCAAAGGAACACGTAAATCCAAGTATCCATCTACCATATTATTCAGTAAGCGCAATGCCAAATCTAAGGGTGTAATGGCTAATTTTCGTGGTTTATTTTGTTCATCAATCGGACGAGAAATTAAAGTTTCAATCCGTTGGATATAACTTTCAATGGCTTTGTTGCCTTTTTCGCGCACCGTGATCAGCACTTGGGGCGTGATCAAAAAACTGATCGGGGTGGTCGCCAAACCAAAGACCCGCTCATGCTTTTCAAGAGCTTCTGCACCTGCAACAATTTGGTCATCGGGTGTGACCATTTTTCTAAAAATTAATAAATCATAATCATCGAGTGTGTCAAAAGCACAAGGATGCTCTAAATTTAAAATATCCCGCAGATGGTATTCATTTACCCGTAGATCTGATGCCTGAAAAATATCACTCTGCCATTGCTCTGGACGGTTGACGACATCTTCACGGGTACAATCAATCCAAATAAACTCAGGCTCAAGTTCAGGATGATGCTCACATTGCGCTTGGTCTTGCACATAGATATGCGCCGCTGTTGGATGCTGAAAAAAATAATAGGTTTGCATATCTCATTTATTATTGTGTTTACTTTTTGCATGATGCCATAAAAAAAGCCTTGAGCAAGTCAAAGTTCATACTCTGACTGCACTCAAGGCTTTTTAGAATCCATTCACAGAGCCGAAACCTTGTGAATCAACAAACCATTAAGCTTGTTCGATGTCTTTCATGGTTAATTTGATACGACCGCGGTTGTCGACATCAGCAACTTGTACTTTGATCTCTTGACCTTCAGATAATACGTCTGAAACGTTCGCAATGCGTTCGTTAGAAATTTGAGAGATATGAAGTAAGCCATCAGTACCTGGAAGGATGTTTACAAACGCACCAAATTCAACGATACGAATCACTTTACCAGTGTAGATTGTACCTGGTTCGATTTCAGCAGTAAGCGCTTGGATTTTCGCAACAGCAGCTGAAGCAGCCGCTTTAGTTTCACCAAATACGCGAACTGTACCGTTATCTTCGATATCGATTGCTGCTTTAGTTTCTTCAGTGATCGCACGAATCGTTGCGCCACCTTTACCAATCACATCACGGATCTTATCAGGGTTGATGTTGATCACTTGGAATGTAGGCGCGTGCATAGAGATTTCAGGACGAGCGCGTGAAATTACTTGGTTCATTGCATTTAAGATGTGCATACGACCTGCATACGCTTGGTTTAATGCAACTTCCATGATCTCTTCAGTAATACCTTCGATCTTGATGTCCATTTGAAGTGCAGTAATACCGTTTGCAGAACCGGCTACTTTAAAGTCCATATCACCAAGGTGGTCTTCATCACCCAAGATGTCAGAAAGCACTGCGAAACGTTCGCCTTCTTTCACAAGACCCATCGCAATACCAGCAACTGGCGCTTTAAGTGGAACACCTGCGTCCATAAGTGATAGAGAAGCACCACATACAGAAGCCATTGAAGATGAACCGTTAGATTCAGTGATGTCCGATACGATACGGATCACGTACGGGAAGCGGTCAGCTGCAGGAAGTACAGCTTGAACACCACGACGCGCTAGACGACCGTGACCGATTTCACGACGTTTAGGACCAGATTCACGACCAGTTTCACCTACAGAGTATGCAGGGAAGTTGTAGTGCAACATGAAGTTGTCAGTTTTTGTACCCGCTAATGTATCTACCATTAACGCATCACGCGTATTACCCAAAGTTGTTGTTACCAACGCCTGAGTTTCACCACGTGTAAATAATGCAGAACCGTGAGCACGGTCTAATACACCAACTTGTACGTCAAGCGCACGAACTGTTTTCGTATCACGGCCATCAATACGTGGCTTACCTGACAAGATGTTGTCACGTACTGTACGGTATTTCAGGTCTTCGAATAATTCAGCTAAGTCGTCAGCGATACCATCAACGTCATCTTCTGGAACGAATTGAGCAACAGCTTCAGCTTGAAGCGCATCAAGTGCTGCATAACGATCGTGTTTAACAGCGATTGTGTATGCTTCAGAGATTTTCGCTTCAAACGCTTCTTTTAATTTTGCACGAAGGTCTTCGTTTTTCGCAGGTGCAGTCCAAGTAGACTCTGTTGCACCAGCAGCCGCAGCAAATTCTTTAATCGCTTGGATCGCGATTTGCATTTCGTCATGACCGAACAATACAGCGCCAAGCATTTGGTCTTCAGAAAGTTCTTTCGCTTCTGATTCAACCATCAATACTGCAGATTCTGTACCTGCAACCACAAGGTCAAGGTCAGATTCTTTAAGCTGTTCGTGGTTCGGGTTAAGGATGTATTCACCGTTGATTAAACCAACGCGCGCACCACCGATTGGACCACGGAAAGGCGTACCCGCAATTGCAAGTGCAGCAGATGTACCTAACATTGCAGCAATGTCAGCATCCATCGTTTTGTCAGAAGAAATAACAGTCGCAGTCACTTGGATTTCGTTGTAGTAACCTTCTGGGAACAATGGACGAATTGGACGGTCAATTAAGCGTGAAATAAGCGTTTCAGCTTCAGACGCACGGCCTTCACGTTTACCATAACCACCCGGAATACGACCTGCAGCATATTGTTTTTCTTGGTAGTTAACAGTCAATGGGAAGAAGTCTTGACCTGCTTTCGCTGTTGGCTGAGCAACAACAGCAACAAGAACTTGTACACCACCCATAGTGATGATTACAGTGTTCGCTTGACGCGCAATACGACCTGTTTCTAGGACAACTTGATGCTGACCATATTGGAATTCTTTACGAATAATATTAAACATCGACATGTTTTATTTTTTCCTGATTTTATTCTAGTGGAGACCCCTAAGGTTTGGCATTCATTCAACGCCCCAAACGCTGTAACATAAATGACAAAGCTTAGAAGCCGACCTCACTAGAGATTAAAAACATTAATTTAAAATACTAATTTAAGACACAAAGAAGGAGCGAATCATCGCCCCTTCCCCATTATCCAACCAAGGTTGGATAGACTTTAGTTTTCAGTAATACAGCACTAAGCATGCAATAGTCCGAAAATAAAAGTTTAAATCGAATTAACGACGTAAACCTAAAGCAGCAATCAATGCGCTGTAACGAGTAGCGTCTTTACCTTTAAGGTAGTCAAGAAGCTTACGACGTTGGTTAACCATACGAATAAGACCGCGACGGCTATGGTGGTCGTGTTTGTGCTCTTTGAAGTGACCTTGTAAATCATTGATTTGAGCAGTTAAAAGAGCTACTTGAACTTCTGGTGAACCAGTGTCGTTTTCAGCGCGAGCGAATTTTGCAATGATCTCTGCGCGATCTGCGTTTGTTAAAGCCATTCGATTTCTCCGAGATGCTTATAAAGTTAACTTTTGATACGAATCAACTGATAAATCAGCTGACTGCCGTGCATCACTACAGCAAGTGCATTATATTAAGGGAAAATCGTCCCAATTGCAAAAAGAGATGGCCGACTTCGTCAGGTTTTCATGACGATAATAGCGCCTTTTTTTTCACATCGATTCCATTATAAATTTTTTATATGTTTCGATACTTTATGCGACACAAAACCGCATATTTCTAACATGTTGAATGCGATGTCATTGAATGAATTTTAAACTGATTTTTTGATATATTTTGCCACTCGATGTTTAGCATGCAAAACTCAAAGTGGAATGATTAAAAAAAAGCCCGAGCTAGGCTCGGGCTTTTTTGCGCTGTAGTTTCTTCTTTTTTAGTTATTGTTTTATGTGGCGCTTTTCCGCGTCCTTATGTCAAACATTCCATGTTTTAACTTGCACTTCCTTATGTGGTAGATTTTGCCACAACGGCTATTAGATAAAAGTCGTATTTTTCGTATCTATATGTAAGCTTTTTCGTACATCAGTTAAGCTCTATTTCTTTTCTGTTACAGCGTATAGGCATTTCTTATTTTCCAGACATAAAAAAGCCCTGTAGTCTCTCCCAAAACTACAAGGCTTAGCGGCTGTAAGTTTCCTATTTCCTTACTTCACTGTAAGTTCGCTGTCTTTTGACGTTATTCTTATACTTTTGCGATTTTACTCAACCATCCGTGTTGAGTTCTTTTTCTGTGAAGTCATCTTCTCAAAAAGCTCTAAAAAGCTCTATGCGCAAATCTCCTGAATCGATGTAAGCCATTTCTTACAAAATACGGTACATTTTGCCTAGGCTTTACAAAGGTAGGTGATTGTTAATTTTTTCTAACAGACCACTAACTCGCGCTGTTCTTTTTATAAGCGCTTTTGCCAATGCATCTTTTGCAACAAGCAAACTCACCACTTTTTTGGCACGAGTGATGGCGGTATAAATCAGCTCTTTACTCATCATTTCGGTAGCATGATTTTCCAAAACTACCGCCGTATGGGTAAATTCAGAACCTTGAGACTTATGTATGGTCAAGGCATAGGCGGTTTCTATACTTTTAGGTAACCGTGTTGCCACCACCCATTTATCCAAACTTGGAAAATAAACCTCAAACTGCGACTTTTCCGTCATCGGTCGTTTTAAGCAAATCCCGATATCACCATTTGATAGTCCAAGTTGATAATCGTTATAGGTCATCATGACTGGACGACCGACATACCAATCCCCTTGTTTCAACACACCCAAGGTATTTAAGACCCGAAGTTCAATCTGCTGATTGAGTTCGTGTAAGCCTAATTTTCCATGTCGAATGGCCGATAGAATCCGATAATCATCAAAATAGCGAATCAATTGGGCTGACCAATTTGCATATTCAGCGGGTTGCTCTGGCCATTGTTTTAACCATGCCACATAGGGCTGAAAACCATACATTAGTTGATCATAATATTTTGCCCAATGTGCCGCACTGTTCGTAGCGTCGGGGAGATATTGCAACTGAATCACATCGCTCATATTCGGTGTCAGTTGAATCGGCTGAAGTTCGGATGCAGATACCACCTGATGTTCGAATTTCGCCAGAACTTCAGTGGTTGTTTGCTGTTGTTCTTGTTGTTGAATAAAACGAGCAAACTCACCAATGGCTGCACCCTGTACAAAACGGCGGCTGGTCTGTAAATGGGTACGGTTGGCTTGTAAGGCATCGACATCCTGAAGGTTGGCCAAAACAGCGCCAACATCGACCGAAGCCAACTGTTCTGCATCCCCTAAGAGAATCAGCTTACTGTTCTGAGGGATTGCCGCGAATAGCATCTGCGCCAAACTTAAGTCCAACATAGAGGCTTCATCGACCACAATGACGTCATAGGGTAAGCGTTGGCGCTCATTAAACCGCGGGATAGCGCGCGTCCCTAAACCCAATAGACGATGCAAAGTTACGGGTTTCAAATGTTTGTGAATAATCGAATAATGCTGCAATGCAGGATCTTTAAACGCTGCTTGTAAGGCTTCTTCCATTCGCTGCGCCGCTTTTCCTGTCGGCGCTGCCATCGCAATTCTTAAATTTGGATTTTGCTCATTCAACACGGCAATAATCCGAGCCAAGGTATAGGTTTTACCTGTCCCAGGCCCACCGGTAATGATATTAAAATTGTGCTGACACACCATGTGCAGTGCTTGGATCTGATGGGGATCGGTCAGTAAATCCTTTTCGATATTAAGCATCTGCGTTTGATTGAGATTTTGCTCTGTTTGCTGTTTTAAACGTGCAACTTGCTTGGCTAAAGCATTTTCTAATGCCCAATAGCGATAAAGATAAAGTCGCTGTGAATCAAAAATAAAAGGCGCAACAGGTGTTTTTTCAGCTTGCTCATGCTGAACCATCTGAGCCAAACATTGAATCTGCGCATCTTCGGCCAAAATACAACTATCGCCTTTTTCCACGGCTTGCATCAATTGTTGAATTAACTGATTTGCAGCAGGATGACTGGCCTGATTGGGTAAATAATGTTGGATTAAATAGTCAATCCAATCCGGCAAAACCGCATCTAAATCAGCTTTTTCTTGGGTATTTTGGGGAACTAAAACCTGTTTTTCTACAGTATTTTCTTGTCTCGCGTGCAAAGGCTGTGCTGATAAGGCTTTTTGATCATTTTCCACACAGTTATCCTCAAACTTATCCACAATGCAACTTATTGTTTCAGCGTAAATATTTTTATCTTTTTCGTGCTTTTTCACGTTTTAGCCACAACCTTTTCGCTCAATATTGCATCGAGGTTTTGAATGAATGTATCCGCCGGCTTCCAGTGATATACTCCACGATCGGACTGTCCATCCATACCACGAAGATACAGATAACTCGCCCCACCCAAATGCTGCGTCATATCATAGTCTTTCATCACGGCTTTCAAATAACGATGCAGGGCCACCAAATATAATGCAGCCTGCAACCAGTAACTGGAATGACTCATACTTTCTCGAATATAGGCATGATCATAATGTGCGGTCTGATCGCCTAAGAAATTACTTTTATAATCGGCAATGTGATAGCGCTGACCATCAAAATACACCAAGTCAATCGACCCCGTCAGATAGCGTGCTGTAAACACATCATTCAAATCTTGTATTTGTAAATCTGGCTCTTTTAGGCTTTCAAATAGCATGCGTATTTTACGTATCGCCAATGCACGATCTGCCATACTCAAATGAAAATCCATTTCCGAACGATATTCGCCATCGTTTAACTGATGCAAGCTAAAACCATCATGCAATGGTGTATGAATAATTTGACTGTACCATTCCCGCATTTCTTCAATCAGTTCAGCTTCATCTTGCTCAGGGTTTGCCGTTTGCCCGAACTGTTTCATTAAGTTTTGCAACATTTGCGGCGAATCAAACTCAACATCACTATGAAAACGTGATGCGATGGCTTTGGCCAACTTCTCTTCTGGGGTGCTAAATCGAACTTTTTCCATCAATTTATGCAAGAAACTTCCGGGCTTGGTTCCCTTTGGAAAATGCCGTTTAATCCAGCTTATTTTCTCTGCCGTTTCTGCTTCAACGATTTCAAGCTGTTCAACTTCATCGGCAGCACTGTCTTCCTGTTCGTTCATTGCCGCTGCCAGTTGGTCACGTTGTATATGTGTCTTATGTGCCGTACGCGTGAGCGCGGTAAAACTGGTGGTTTCCCGTGGATAAAAATGGCTGTTGGGAATTTCTTCCGCGTCTAATACAACAGTTTCAACCTGAGTCTGAGTCAAAATTGGTGGTGCTGCACGCAAAACATCAGCATCCACACTTTCTGCATGTTGGAACAGATCAGGTTCGCTTCCACGCCAAAAAGTCAGTCCTGAACGCGCTTCTGCCATTTGTTTCTTTTCTACTTCATGATGACGTAGCACGGCATAGACACGATAACTGGCACGGGTCAACGCCACGTACCACAAGCGATGATGCTCTGCTTCATTGCGCGCATCATTTTGTTGAATATCATCTTCGGGTAAGTCCGAAGACTTCACGGCAATCACACGTTCTAACCCAAGGCTTTTTTGCTGATTGTCTTTAAGGGAAAAATTCAAATTGCCTTTTTCACTTAAGCCCGCATTTGCTCCCAATAAAAACACACAACCAAACTCTAAGCCTTTGGATGCATGAATCGTCATCAGTTGCACCCCCAATTGCCCGGTCAATTTTCGCTCTTGGGTGCTTTCATTATTGATGCCTAAATTGATTTGGCGAATAAACCATTGATAGAGCTTATGCGCACCGGTGTAGTGTTCACTTTGCTGACTTAATAATTCTGCGATATGGCGTAAATTCACCACTGTGCGTTCATTATCTCGACTTTGTCCAGCCACCAACCGCGTCCACACCTGAAAGACCGTCATACAGCTATTCCACGCGCTGCGGAATCCTTGCTCATTCCAAATTTGTCGGACCTGTTCGAGTTTTTCGATGATTTCACTCAGTCCATCCGCTTGCTGTTCGAGTGCGACCAATTGTTTCAGATCAAAACCCAATAAACGGCTCAGTAGCGCACGTTTCACCTTGGCTTCTTGATAAGGATTTAAAATTGCGGTCAGCAAAGCGGCAACGTCTTGTGCGACGGAACTTTTATAGACGCTGTCCCGTGATGCTTTATAACAAGGAACACCCAGTTGCAATAAACATTGTTGCACTTGCTCTAAGTCGAAATGGTTTTGCCCCAAGACCGCAATATCGTTTGCTGTCAGTGCTCGCTGGGTATTATTGTCTTGAAAATATAAATGTCCTTGCTGAGCTTGGTTGAGCAAGGACTGAATCTGCCAAGCCACTTGCTCTGCTTCATTTAGCGTTTCATCCAAAGCCAACCAACGCAGCGGTTGTGGATTGACTTGCTCATGATCAATCAGCGGCGGATGCTCACGCTCACCTGCTTGAATCGGGGTGTATTCAACTTGCTCACCAAAGTCCATTTGCCGATGAAACAAGGCATCCACCACTTCAACCAAGTTTTTGACTGAACGATGGTTTTTGTTCAAGGTATAACAACGCCCACCCTTGGCTTGAATATCATGACGCGCTTTACGATAGGTCAGCATGTCACCGCCACGGAACCCATAAATCGCCTGTTTCGGGTCGCCGACCATAATCATACAGCCCTGATGTAAGCGCTCCTTGACCCGCCAAATGCTAGACAGCATGTCATCTTGATCTTGGTTGGTATCTTGAAATTCATCGACTAAAATCAGCGGATATCGTGCTAAAACATGAGCAGCAAAACTGTCTTTCCCTGCGGCTGAGCTTTGCTGTAAGGCTTCCGATAAGGTCCGAATTTGTTGTGAAAAGGTGGTTTCCCCAGCGTGGGACAACACTTGAGGCAAACGCTTTTTAACTTCCTGCGCCAAATAAAAATTTAGATATTGTTCTGCTTGATTGATATGTTCATAAGCGCTGAGCACCGCTCGGAGTTGTTGAACAAAAGCATGTTGATAAAATTCTTTTGAGATATCCGGCTGTTCTTCAACGACTTTGTCTTTAAAGACACGTGGCTTAAATTCAGTTTTATTCGGATCATAAAACAATGAACGAATGGCTTTCATTGTCTGTTGTAACACATCGGACTGAGTCAAAACCCCTTGGCTACCCGCTGCTTCAAAGTGCTGTAAAAACTCGGGAATGCGTGCATTAAAAGTGACAAAGAATGCCCCTTTATTAAAACGTCGAGCGTCGACAAGGTTCTTATAATGACTTGCGGCATCAAAACACGCTGCAAGCTCTACACGAGCGGCAGGCAGCATCTGCGCAAGCTGATGACACATCGCTTCAAAATGCGCCAAAGCATTTTCGGGTAATTCAGGGACGCGCAAATCCACCGATGGGAAATTTAGACTTTCCTTTACTACACTAAGATAGTATTCAGGACCTTTCAACTGATGATTCAACATCAAATATTCAATCAAATGCGCAGGCTGCTGCTGAATCCAATCTCTTAATAAATCATGAATGATCCGTTCAATATGCAGGTCTTCATCATCACTGATTTGCACCTGTTCAATACGACCACTTTCAAAGGCAAATTCACGTAATAACTTTTGACTAAAGCTGTCTAAAGTTCCGACAAAGAGTTCTTCATATTGTTGTAAGACCACGTTCAGACGATTGTACGCATATTCTAAGTGATGCCCATGATCTTTCAGCACTTGCTGATACAAAGGGTCGCTCAAACTTTGCTGAAGTTCGGCCAACTCATCTTGAGATGCCGCGAGCAGGCCATTAACAAAGCCACGGGTTTCTTCAATCCGCAGTCGTACCCGCGCTTTGAGTTCCGCTGTGGCTTTACGGGTGAAAGTGGTGGCAATGACCTGATTCGGCATATAGCGATCGAGAAAAATCCGCACCATCAGACTGGAAAGCGTATAGGTTTTTCCTGTACCCGCCGAGGCTTCAATCCAGTGCAGTCCGGTAAAGCTCATGTCTGCAATCGGGTTGGTGGATATTTTCATCGTTTGCTGTGGCATATTCATTTTTTCACCTCAGGCTTGATGACATTGAGTTTTTTTAGGCCGTCATCCGCCTCGGTATCCATCACATGATATAAACGTTCTGCATAATAACGACAGGACAATGCCAGAAGCTCATCTGCCGCTTGTTGCTGTAAAATAAAGCTCCAATCACGATGGTGGCTATTGGCTTCATTCGACTCCAACTCCACTCCACCAAAACTATGATTTTTCAGCCATTCCTCTTGAAGCTTTGCAAAATTATCTGGCATGAGCTGGCCTGTTTCATTCTCCACCCAAGTGCATTTTTCTTGGCGAATTAAGGCAGCAGGCAGCACCACAGGACGTTTTTGTGCATGTTTCCACATCGCCACCCATTCACTGAGCTGCAGCTTGGCTTGTGCAGAGCTTAATCCACAACAGACTATGCTTTTATCATTACAAATCACTTCACGACGATACGTCGCGCCCTCATCGCCTAAGTCTAAATAGCTCAACCACAGCAGATATTCGAGCCAGGTTTGCGTCTGACGCTTAGGCTTTGCCCCAGACGCCATACAGCTTAACCAATGCATACTCTGAGAGTCTTCAGGCACGGTGATACTCAGTATCAAATGCGGTTCAAGCTGTAAGTTTTGTAAGGTGGTCGCGGTTACACGGCGTCCATCCAAACGCTCTAATAACTGTGCCTGCTCTTGCAAACTGAGCTTCCAAATCGCTATTTGACTATGTCCCACAGGCAGTACATCTTGGAACAAGGCTATATCCGGTTCAGTTGGAGTCGTAGAGTTCTGATCCTCAGCTTGATGGACACGAGAGGCAGGTTGCACATAATGCTTTTGCAATAAGTCACGGACATGATATTGCTGTAAACGGTCGAGCAATAAAGGCTCTTGCTGTGGTAATTGGTCACCGGTATAGACACTGGCCACGCCAAGCGTTTTCAAATATGCACGGGCAGGAAACACCACATCTTTAATCCATTCCTGACCATCTAATACCCGTACTTCTTGCTCATCATGCACAGGATAATCACGGTTAATCCACGATTGGCGTTGTCCCGACTGATCTAAAATATGTTCCGCCACAGCAAACCATTGATCTTTATATCGTAAGTTTTTCGACTGCTGAAAACCCATCGGGTCAAAAGGCTGCAAAGGATAAATATGGTATAGCGGCTCGAGCTGCTGTGGAATGCGTGAGCCATCCAAATCCAGCATGGCATCATGGGGTTGGTTCAATTGCTGCGGCTGAATCATCCGTGCGAGGAACTGGCTAAATTCATATATCACAGAGGATGGCTCCCGACTTTCACCATCATTGACATCAAAGCCATTATAGAAAATCCACAAGGACTGTCGGGCAAATAATAAGGCATCTAGAAATGCACCTTTATCATCTTCCAAACGTGAGCGATCACCCAAAACCGGTTTAAACACATCCATCAAATCAAAAGGCACTTGCTGATCACGACGCGGAAATTTGCCGCTATCCATGTTCATTAACACCACCAATGAAAATGGGACTTGGCGGATTTTCCCCATGTCCGCAAAGGTCACTGATCCTGTCGGTTCGATCTGATCGGCAGAGCTATCGATGCCTTGTTGTATTTCTTTGAGCAGCAAAGATAATGGCAAATTAAAGCTGTTTGGGAGCGACTCAACTTTATCACTTTGGGCATTATGCAGACGTTGCGTCATCGCACGCATCACACTGCGAATGGTTTCAAATGCTCGACCACTGGCTTCCACAAAAGGCTTTAAATCTGCATCTAATTGTTGCAACCACACTTTGACAGTCTGTGTGCTGAGATTCGGATTGAGCCAATCTCGACGCGCACTGATATCTCGGTAGATCTGAATTAAAGTTTGAACCAACTCAAAATCACTACTCGACACCCCTGCAAAACTTAAGGTGTCCTCAAATACGGCATGTTGTGGTATCGCAATTCCTAAAGCTAAACGGTCTAATGCAAATTTAAAGGTATAACGATAATCTCGGTCTTGCTCGGACAAATAAGCCAACATGTGCTGTTCGTCTAAACCACGACGGAAACCAGCTTGAATCAGCAGTTCCATCATACGTTCCATTTGCACATGGTCGAGCTGATACAGTTCTTGCACCGCATTCAAATTCAGCCAATCATGAAAATCTTCTGCGGTAAAACGACCTTGGCTAATTTCAATGCGTCCAACGAAAGCTTGCCATGCATTTTGAATATCTTGGCTGACCACCCCTGCAATTTTTACTGGGATATAAGGTAAATCCACCGCACTGCGTCCCATGCCACGAGTCGTCGAAAAGACCGTCCGAATATGCGGTTCAAGCTCTTTTAAATTTGGCACCAAGACCAAGATATCACTCGGATGGCGTGGCTCCTGTTCCGTGCCCTCGGCCAACCAATGTACCAACTGCTCACGTAAAACCTCTAATTGACGCAGGCTAGAATGACAGACATGAAATTGAATCGATTCATCTGAACCCGCGAGTGCATATTGATGCTGCTTGGGTTCTTCTAAGGTCATGATGTCATATTGAATTTGAGCGAGCAGCGTTGTCGGCTCGGTGTCTGGAAAAATATCTTCCCAACCTTCGCCACCAGACATATTCACCAATAATGTAAAGTTATCCCGCGCACGTTTACCTAAACGCGTCAGTAATGAATGCTGAGATTCACGAAATTCCGCATTGGTCGTACTCAGATAGGCCTGAATTTGTGCCGTGCTGACATTGGGATTTCGCTCAATATAACGCTGTTGTAATTTCAAGTTATAACGATCTTTCCATACGGGATCGACCATGTCTGCCCAATACTCACGCGATGGGTTGAAATACAACAGATGCACTTCGGTATACGCTGCCAAGCGATATAAAAATTTCAGTTGTGCAGGGGGTAATTCTAAGGTCGTAAAGACGAAAATCTGTTCGGGCAAACCGTTATAGGTTTGGTGACGCTCATCATCATCGCGCTCATCATCCTCAGCATCCAAATCAAATTGCTGCTGCCGATTTTGCTCAGCATGCGCCAAGGCAAACCAAAATTTATTGTCTATTTCCTGACGGTCATTAAAGTCTTTTTGGAATACTTGATGCCACAGCCAACGCTGCCAATGCTCCAGTTGTCGAGCCTGAGTCGGTAGATATTCATCAGCTTGTTCAGGTTTCAGACCTGTAAGTTGCATAATATTTAACGGCTGGTTATAACTCCACGCTTTTAGCCAGTCAGTATCGCAATGTGGACAAACCCAGTGCTCAACACCTTCATCTGGGGTATGAATACAACTGCCACGAAAGGCCATGTAGTTGGTAAAAAGCCGAGTGACTTGAGCAGCGATCCAGTACAACATTTCTTGCCGCTTTTGCTCACGTTTTTTTCGATCTGAGAGCTGTGCTGTGCTGTCAAAAATACGCTGAACTAAGGGCTGAACATCTGTCGGAATCTGTGCTGCATCAAACTGATCAGCTGCAATAAAAACCGCTAAAGCATTATAAATACGCCATTGCATAATCAACGGCGGCATGTTGATACCTTTAATCCGCTCTCGGTCTTGTTTATTCGGCAAGGCCCAATCGTAGGCTTTCCACTGCAACCCTAAAATTTTACGATGATGCTTAATATTGGCACTAATACTGATTTTTTCAGCAATTTGTTTTTCTAACCATGCAGCAATGGCTTGATCGGGCACCACGATATGTCGTTCTTGCAAGACGGACAAAGCATTGGTCGATTGATTCGATTTCAATTTTTCGATTAGACAATCCACCAAAACTTCGATTCGTTGACTTTGAATTACATGTATTGCCATGGATTACCTATACAGCCTGCGTGACCAACTACTACAAAACAACAATGATTATTTACTATACATCTTGGGCTGTCTATGCGACTTTGACAAGAGAATAGATTGCAAAAAATGCTTTTAAACAAGTATCTTAATGATATTTTATGAGAAAAAAACCAATCCAGTATCAAGGGTATCTGCTTATGAAAATTGATAACATTCCTGATTCCATCGACCCTAACTTAAATCTGGACATTATTCGCGCTGAATGCTTAGAGCTTGTGAAAAAACGTGCTTATTTTTCAGCAGGTGCAGCCATTATTCCTGTGCCATTTTTGGATGTGGTGATTGACGTCGGAATTTTGTCACAGCTCATTCCAGAAATTAATGCGCGTTTTGGTTTAGCGCCAGATCAAATTAGTGTGTATGACCCGAAAACCAAACAGATTCATTGGACGGAACTGCGTAAACGTGGTGTCGAATTTTCAGGCTTAGTGGTTGCACGAACCGCGATGAAAAAATCGCTGAATAACATTGCAGCAAAATATATTACCAAACAAGTGACCAAATTTATTCCACTAGGTGGGCAATTGGTAGCAGCCAGTTTGGGTTATATCGTAATGAAAAAAGTCGCTGAAACCCATGTGGAAGAAAGCTACCAATTAGCGAAACGTATTCAACAGAAATTTCCGAACCAACCTGTCCCAACGCCGAACAATGGTTAACGGAGCGATGTCTAGCAAATCTATAAGATTTAATAATCAAAGTGATCTAAACCATAGATCTAAAGATGAAGTAAATCTGAAAATGAGCTAGTTTTGAAAATGAAAAAAGCCACGAATATCGTGGCTTTTTTCATGCATTTAATCTGCTTTCAATTGCGCCAAGATCGTCTCTAGCACTTGTAAGCGCGCACTGTGCTTGTCATTGGTGGCGATCACATGCCACGGCGCATATTCTGTATCCGTGCGTTGCAACATATCTGCGGCAGCTTTGAGATAATCATCCCAACGGTCACGATTCCGCCAGTCATCTGGAGTAATTTTAAAACGCTTATGCGCGGTTTCTTCTCGGGCTTTAAACCGTGCAGCTTGCTCATCCTTTCCAATGGCTAACCAGAACTTGATGACAACCGTTTGACTGTCATATAAGTCCTTTTCAAAACGGTTGATTTCATCATAGGCTCTCTGCCATTCAACCGTATTGGCAAAGCCTTCAATTCTCTCAACCAAAACGCGACCATACCAACTGCGGTCAAAAATCGTGATCTTTTCTTCAGGGAGAATTTTATTCCAAAAGCGCCATAAGTATGGACGGCGTAGCTCATATTTTTCGGGTGCTGCAATGGTATGAATTTCATATTCGCGTGGGTCCAACTTTTTGACGATGCGTTTAATTGCCCCGCCCTTTCCTGCGGCATCCATTCCTTCAAAGACGATCACCACATTGCGTGAATCAAAACGTAAAGCTTCAGCCACCTTGCGGCTTAATTTTTTTAATTCTTTTTTATAATCAGCCTCATCAGCCACGACAGTGCTGGGTTCCAATAACGCCTGTGGTGTTTTGGCTTGTTTCCAGCGCCCCACCGCTTTGGTTTCATGTGCTGGACAATGTTTTAAAGTGCGTAAAATATGCTGTGCAAATTGTTGATCACGGACTTGCTCATCTTCACAGTCGATGATGACCCAGTCATGACTAAAACGCTGACGTAAACGTTGTAGGTTGTCATATTGTTTTTTATTGCGCCAATCTAAACCATGCAATTTATGCCAACGCGCTTCACTCGGGTCCATTTCATCCAAGCGCTTTTGTAAGGATTTCCAAGATAAATCGAACCAGACCTTAATCACATCGACATGATTATTTTTTAGGTCTTGTTCATAGGCTCGCATGTTCTCGACATATTCATCAAATAAGGTTTCATCCAAAGGCTTCGACACATGCATGGCGGTACTGAGCAAATCACTGTACCAGTTTCCAAACATCACCATGATTTGCCCTTCGGCAGGAATAAACCGTGCATAAGACTGCCAAAACGTTTGTTTTTGATTAAACATGATCGGGGCATCCGCTTTCACCCTTAAGTAGCGTGGATCGACCCATTCGCGGAGCTGTTTGACAGCCTCTCCCTTACCCGCAAGCTCGATTCCACTCACTAAAATCAACATGCTTTTGGCATTGGGCTGACGGCTGGTATTTTTCAGTTGATACTGCGCTTCAATCAGCTCAACCGAGAGTTGTTCTTCATCCATCAATTGAAATTCTGTTTCTTTTAAGCTCATGGCGGACCCTTGGTTTTATTCTGTTTTGAGTATAACCATGCCGTTCATCACACAACAATGCTTTCATGTATGTGCTGAAATGCAAAATATGACCGTTTCTGCAACAAACTGACTCAGATTGACCTGTAATTTCGTCACTTTGTCATAGCCCTAAGCTCCAACACCCACTAAGATTCAAACATCTAAAAAATAATTGAGACACTCAATGTCCAAACTTGCGGTATTAGATGATTTACTTGAACTGTATTACCAGTTGAATTACCACAAAAAGCCAGAAATTTTACAGCGTTTACAAGATGTCCAGCAGTGGCAAAAACAGCGCATGCAACGTACGCATGCTGTGCAATTTGCTGAAAAACACAATGTACTGATGTCTGAATATTTTATTAACCGTTTATATGGTGGTCCTGATTTTGATGCATTAGCTGCACAAATTGCACGTCTCACCCGCTATGCGCATAAAGCAGAAAAACTAATTCCAGACAATGCCATTAAGACCGGCACTTCGGGCGTACAACTTGCGATATTGGCCGTACAGCTTGACGAACAAGTGGCCATTCAATTACTGGAAGATTATCCAAATAATCCAACCCTGACCGATGAAATGATGCGCCAGACCTATCTCAAGCTCGATCAGGGCAAAGACCGCATGTTGCAACTGCAACTGTTAGACGATTTAGGTCGTAATTTAGATAAATATATGCGCTCGTTTATGGTCTATACCGCCTTTAAAATGTGTAAGGGCGCAGCAAACAAATACAACTTCGAAGTGATGTACGACTTTATGCAAGATGGCTTCTTGGCGATGAAACCGCTCAAGTCAGCAGAAAAATTTGTCCGCGAATTTACCGCTGTAGAACGCCAAATCGTTGACCGTGTACATGCCGGTGACCCGAACCCGTTTCAGCCTGCGGCTTAACAAAACTCACATCCCACAAAGCCCATGTTTGATATAAAACAAACTGGGCTTGCAAGACTGAATTCAGATTTTTTATAGGGGATTTGCAAAGCAATTACAGCAGACCCTTATTTTTTCTGTATATTATTCACAACAAATGCAAATGACTGCTGTATAACAACAGAGAATCTGTCATCATGCTTGCAAAGCAACATTAACCCTATTTATAAGTTAGGAGTGACTCTAATGTCTAACGAGAATCAAACGCCTGCCCCTACACCTGAGTCGGCACAAAATACAGACAAAGTGAGTCCATTCTTAACTGAGCCTTTACCACAAGGGACAGCGCAAGGTCAGCAACAATCTTTAGAACAACGTCTGACCGACACACCTGTGACAGGTTCAGTACCCAAATATAATCTGCCACGTGGCGCGAATACTGGTAACGTTGGGGCAACCACGCACTTTGGTTATCAAACTGTGAGCAGCGAAGATAAAGCACAAAAAGTAGCGGAAGTTTTCCACTCAGTGGCTGCAAAATACGACATCATGAATGACTTAATGTCATTTGGTATTCACCGTCTATGGAAACGTTTTGCCATTAACATGTCTGGTGTACGTCGCGGTCAGCACGTCCTAGATATTGCAGGCGGTACTGGTGACCTTGCCAAAGTATTTAGCCGTGAAGTTGGCCCGACAGGTCATGTGGTGCTTTCAGACATTAATGAATCGATGCTCAATGTCGGTCGTGACCGCCTCATTGATGCTGGTTGTACCAATGTCGATTTCGTTTTGGCCAATGCTGAAACTTTAGAACCTTTTGCAGACAACAGTTTTGACCTATTGACCATTTCATTTGGTCTACGCAACGTGACTGACAAAGATGCTGCACTAGCTGCCATGTACCGCGTACTTAAGCCAGGTGGTCGTTTACTGATTTTAGAATTCTCTAAACCGGTATTTGAACCTTTCTCAAAACTGTATGACTTGTACTCATTCACTGCATTACCGATCATGGGTAAAATCGTAGCGAATGACTCTGAAAGCTATAAATACCTTGCAGAATCAATTCGTATGCACCCAGACCAACGTACTCTTAAAGGTATGATGGAAAATGCGGGCTTCCAAAACTGTGATTACCACAACTTAACGGGTGGTATCGTGGCTGTACACCGTGGTTTCAAACTTTAATACTGCAGGCTGAACTATGTGGTCGATTCTCGCACTTGGTGCAGTTGAACGCTTAATTCATCATGTCATTGATTTGGATGCGATTACCCGCATCCAACTGAATGAATTGCAAGGCAAAATGCTTCGTGTGGTGATCGACTCACCACAGTTGTCGGTGGATGTGTTTTTTGACGATCAGAAAGTTCGCTTAGAACCAATGCCAACAGGACATACTGAAACCGCATCCATCTTTGAGCAACGCCCTTTCGAGCAGCAGTCAAACATAACTGAAGCAACGGCGACCTTACATGTCAAAACGGTCGTCGAGCTCCTCAAACTGCTGTTGGCTGAAGATGTCGGCAATATTCCATTGCAAGGTGATTATCACTTATTGCAGGATATCCAGCGCATTATGCAGCAAGCTGAGCCTGATTTAGCTTCGCATCTAAGCCCTTGGATTGGTCCAAGCCTTGCGCATGAAATTGGTAAGTTACAACTTGCACCCAAACATCTCAAACGTACTTTACAAAGCCATTTGTTCTTTGCTGAAGACGCGTTAAAAGAAGATTCAGGCTTGCTTGCCCCACGCTGGCAAATGGATGACCTGAATCAAGACACCCGAATTTTGAATCAAAATCTGGACCGTGCAGAAGCAAAAATTCAGCAGCTGCATAGCCAAATTGACTCATTACAAGACAACACTTAAGACTAGGTAATTGCACATATGATTCCGCACGTTTCACGTTTACTCGACCTTTGGCGCATCGCTGCGCACTATAGACTCGACACGTTGTTTCCTGCGGAAGAATTACCGGAAAAAGCCCGTCATATTCTTTCTCTCATTCGTATACATCCTGCAGCACGTTTAAGCAAAGAACGTAAAAATCCACTGAAGCTAAAACAAGCTTTAGAAGATATGGGACCTTTGGCCATTAAACTCGGTCAATTACTGTCTACCCGTCGTGACTTGATTCCACCTGAAGTTTTACAGCAATTGGTGCTTTTACAAGACCGTGTAAAACCTTTTTCAAATGACGTTGCCAAAATGCGCATTCAGGAATCACTCAAAGCCGATGTTAATACCTTATTTGCACGCTTTGACGAGCAGCCTTTAGCCGCAGCATCTATCGCACAAGTGCATACTGCTGCACTGCATGATGGTCGCGAAGTCGTAGTGAAAGTGACTCGCCCGAATATTCGCAATCAAATTCTGCATGATTTTGAAATATTAGAGTGGCTTGGTCAGTTCCTTGAAAAACGCCTAGAAGCCGCTCGTGCCCTGCATCTGTCTGAAATTATTCAAGACTACCGTCAAATTATTCTCAATGAATTGGATTTGACTTTAGAAGCGGATAACACGCGTCGTATGCGTCATTACTTCACCGGTTCAAGCATGATGTACGTGCCTGAAGTCTATATGGACAGCCGTGATGTGATGGTCGAAGAGCGTATTACGGGTGTACCAATTTCAGATATTGCGACCTTTGATCGCTTGGGCATGGATCGTAAAGATTTAGCCGAAAAAGGGCTCACCATTTTCTTTACCCAAGTGTTCCGCGACAACTTCTTCCATGCAGACATGCATCCGGGGAATGTCTTCGTCGAAACCATTAATCCAAGCAATCCACGCTTTATTGCACTGGACTGCGCGATTATGGGTGAGCTTTCAAAGCACGACCAAATGACCGTAGCACGCATGCTGCTTGCGGTTATGAACAGCGACTTTATGCAGCTGATTCAGATTGTGCACCAAGCGGGCTGGATTCCACCGGGCACAGACCAAGATGCTTTGGCGCGTGAAATGCGTCGCACTGTTGGCCCAATGGTCTCTAAACCAATGCATGAATTGGACTTCGCCGGCATCCTGATTCAAGTGATGGATATTGCGCGTCGTTTCCATTTAGAGATTCCGCCACAATTGATGTTGCTGCTCAAGACCTTGGTCCATGTTGAAGGTTTAGGAACTGATCTCTATCCTGAATTGGATATTTGGAGTTTGGCAAAACCAATCCTCACCGATTGGATTAAAGCGCAAATGAATCCGCAGAAAAACTTAAAAGAACTCGGGCAAAAAATTCCAGACTTACTTTTAGGTGCGCAAGATTTACCAACGCTGATGATCGACAGCCTGAATGGTTTAAAAAATCAGTCGGCTTGGCATGCCAAACAACTGAATGAACTGCAAAGCATGCGCTTGCAAATGGAACATCAGCAAAAACGTAGTTGGGTTTTTGGCAGTATTATGGCCATCTTCCTCTCCATCGCGATAATTGCGCCATGGTATGTTTCCATCGTATTAATTGCACTTTCAAGCTTACTTGCCATTTGGCGTGTGTTTAAATAATCTTTGTATTTAAATAATCTTGATGTATCCATAACTCCTTTAAGCCTTTTAACAATAAAGGGCTTAAAGCTATAAAAACAAAAAATTTAAATAAGGCTGAACGCCATGTCATACAGTTATTTAGGGGTACTGTATGGTCGAAATCCACTCCGAGCATGTGCAACGGCCTTGCTATATAGTTTTTCGACTCTGCTCGATGTGTTGGTTCAATTGAATTTGCACTTATCTTTTCTGAACTGGCAACCGACAGCCAACACCACCATGTATCGGATGCAGCATAGCGCTGCATTTTGGTGGATCATTCTCTTTAATGCACTTCCCTGTATATTCCTGCTTTGTTTGCCACAGCAAAAACTGATGGCCGGGTTAAATTATTGGTTATTAGCTGGGGCCGTGATTTTTATCATTAACCTATTTGCTTGGGCGGTCTTTCCAATGGCGACATGGGCAATCGTCTGCCTCAGTTTGTTTCGATTGCATCGGCATAATGAACAATTATTACAACACTCATGAGCGATACCCTGATATGACTGAGAAGTCATTTGTCGGAAGTTTCAGCCATTGGGTCTGTGCAAAAACGCACTAGAATAATTCTACGACTGTATTTTAAGCGACTACCATGACTCAAATTTTGCAAAAAAGACCGCCTGCGCTCAATATCCGTGCTGGCCATTTAGCACGCCAACTGCTTGAACAAGAAGGTTTAAACGCTGCTCAAGTGGATATCCTGCCCGGTGCTGCTGGTGGCCCGAAAGGCATTGGTATTCAAGGTTTAGATCAGGCGATTTTTGCTGACTTTTTGCCACGTGCGCAACAAAAGCGTACTTTAATTGGTTCATCGATTGGCAGTTGGCGCTTTGCCAGTATTGCTGCTTGGGGAGCCATTGAAGGGACGAAACGCCTCTCTGAGCTGTATACCAATCTGAGCTTTCATAAAAAGATGAGCCGTCAAGAAGTCAGCGATGTGTGTCGTGGCATGCTGATCGATTTGATTCAAGGTCAAGAAGCGGCACTGGTTAATCACCCGGATTATCACCTCACTGTGCTTTCAGTCAAAGCTCAGCATATTTTCCAAAGTGATAAAGCTCTGCCGCTATTAGCCTCTGTCGCAGGAATCGTGGGAACGACAGCGCTCGCACGTAAACACAGTCGTTATTTCATGCAGCGTGTAATTAGTCAGCCTGTGTCAGGTCATCAATTTACCGTGGCGGATGATGGCTTTACCACGCATTACCATGCATTGACTCAAGACAGTGTCATGCCGTGGCTTATGGCTTCTGCATCTATTCCCGGTGTCATGGCCGCGATACGTGATATCCCTGATGCGCCACAAGGCAGTTACCGCGATGGCGGCCTGATTGACTATCACATTGACCTGCCCTTCCAAAGTCAGGGCATCGTGCTGTATCCGCATTTCACGGATAGCATCACCCCAGGTTGGTTTGATAAATTATTTAAACGCCAAGCCAATCCTGAAAATCAGGCACGTACCCTGTTGCTGTCACCTTCACAAGAATACCTTGCAAGCTTGCCGCTTGGCCGACTGCCTGATCGTAAAGACTTTACCCTCAAAGGCTTAGACAACCAACAACGCATTAAAATGTGGAACCAATGTGTGGCAGAAAGTCAGCGTATGGGCGATGAGTTTTTGGAGTTGGTTGAAAAGCAACATTTCCCAGCAGTCATGCAAGCACTCTAAGCGTTACAGTAATCTCTTGCGAGGGACGCTATAATCCTGTTTCAAAATTTTGAGCTTATTTAGTATAGATTTATGCGGATATTTTTAACTGTTTTGCAGTATGCCTGCATCGCTTTTGCACTTTTCCTTGTTTATCAAGTGTCAACCGCCTTGATCAGCGGCCAATACGATTTAATGGAAGTGGTGGCAGATGTTGGTACGATTTTAATTTGTATCGATTTGGCGGTGTTTTTATTTACCAGTAATGCAAAACAAGGCATTAGCATCGAAGACTATGCGAAACAATTGGAACAAAAGCCGTCAAAATTGGTATATGTGACCCGTAAATTGGGACATTTCGGTATTTTGCTGATCATTACCAGTTGGATCGTTCCAATGATTCGCTAATGTATTTTAGTTCAATAAAAAGGATCATCATGTGTTCATGATGATCCTTTTTTATGTCATCGGATTTTATTTATCCGAAGAAATTAACCCGTCCAGTTTTTACATCATACACCGCACCAACGATCGCTACTTTGCCTTCTTGCACCAACTGCTGTAGCACTTCACTATTTTGCAAAATATAGCGGATGTTGTAATGCACATTCATTTGCGTCACTTGCTCTAAAAATGCCGGACTCAGCGTTTGTGGTTGCATCAATTCTGCAACACGAGTCACAGACTCATTGAGCGGCCCCAGCACATATTGAATATGTGGCATACGCGTCAGGCTCTGAATCGATTGACCGGCTAAATGCAACTGACAAGCACTACTAACCGCACCACAGTCCGTATGACCAAGCACTACGATCACTTTGGCGCCTTTGGCTTCGCAGGCAAATTCCAATGAACCCAAAACTTTTTGCCCCGCGACATTCCCCGCTATACGTAAACTAAATAAATCGCCAATTCCAACATCAAAAATCATTTCAGTCGGCGCACGAGAATCCATACAACCTAACACTGCCGCAATCGGATGCTGCCCTTCTTCTGCGGTCACCCGCAGTTGACGATAGATATCTCGTTGCAAACGCTCATTTTGTACAAAACGTTCATTGCCTGCTTTGAGCAAAGCGAGCACAGCCTCTGGCGTCAAACGTTGCTGTAAAGCTGCGGTGCTGATATCTATATCTAATGCCGCCTCCTGCGCATCGGCATAGTGTGCCTTGAAACCAATCAACTGCACTTGCACTTTACGCTGTGCTGCCTTTTCCTGTTGGTACTCTTGAATGAGTTGGAAAATATCAGCATCCATATCACTCACATGTGTGGCATCAATCACCACTTGTTCACCGCGATGGATATGTTCCAATGCCGAGATTAATGCCGACCGGTTGAGAAAACTGACTTGTGAAGGCAATTCAATCCGTGTAATCACCCCATGTAAATGATGCTCTTTATACACCTTCAGCCCCTTATTAAAATTGGCGTATAAAATGAAGGCCGCACTACTGGCTAAACCAATCAAGATTCCGAGCAATAAGTCTGTGAATAAAATCGCCAATAAGGTAATAATAAAAGGAATAAATTGTTTCCAACCTTTTAAATATAGCTGTTTAAACAATTTGGGATGTGTCAGTTTAAAACCTGTGAGGATTAAAATTGCAGCTAATGCTGAAAGCGGAATCATGTTCATCAAAGGCACTAAACACAGCACAGCAAACAAGAGCAACACGCCATGAAAGATGGCAGAACATTTACTTTTAGCTCCAGCACTGGCATTGACCGAACTACGAACAATTACTGACGTCAGCGGCATTCCGCCTATAGCACCCGAAACGACATTGCCGATGCCTTGCGCCCATAACTCTCGGTTCGGGGGTGAAGAGCGCTTATGCGGATCCAATTTATCTGCTGCTTCTAAATTCAATAAAGTTTCTAATGACGCCACAACCGCCAAAGTAATAGCACCCGTGTAAATCAGTGGATTATTTAAAGCGGTCCAATCTGGAAAGATCATCACATTTTGTGGCTGATCCCAAAGATTTGGAAGTTGGATGAGATTTGATGGATGAACTGCCAAAGGCGAACCACTAAGCACCAACACGGCATTGCACAGTGCAGCAAGAACGACAGCAACCAAGGCTGAAGGCAGAACCCACTTTTTGCATGAGCTCTGCTCCCAAAGCAACATCAGCACAAGGCTACCGATACCGATCAAAACAGCACCGATATCCCATTGCAAATCGAGCGGCTGTGACTGCCACAGCACAGACCATGAAAATTGGTTCAAGCCAAACAGATAAGGCATTTGACTCCCAATCAAGATCAGCCCAATGGCTGCCAATAAACCCAATATGACATTGTTTGGAATAAAGTTGGCAAAGAAACCGAGCCGAAATATGCCAAATCCAATCTGTAAGATACCGGCAAAAACAATACACAATAAAAAGGCGGCATAGTTGCCGCCGAGTAGTTCAAGCTGTACCAAAATGACTGCTGTTAAACCTGCTGCTGGCCCTGCAACACTGATATGTGAGCCACTCAATGCTCCGACTAAAATACCACCGACAATGCCGGAAATAATGCCAGAGAGAATCGGTGCGCCAGAAGCCAATGCAATGCCTAGGCATAGCGGTAAAGCCACGAGAAATACCACTGTTCCAGATAAAAAGTCGTGAATATGAAATCGATGTCGTTCAATTTTAGATGTCATCATTTTACCGTTTATAATAAATATCAAATAATTAGATGTAAGTATGTAAAGCCTAAAGTTTGTGACCACTTTATGGCGTGACTTATATTGTCTGACAATCGAACGATTCTATAGTGTGTTTTGATACGTGATTTGTGTGATTTTTACACTTTATTGCGAAGTTTAAGATTCAGCTCATTTAGCTTTGATAGGCCTTAAAAGAAATAAAAAAACCTCCCAAATGGGAGGTTTTTTTAACAGTTAAAGATTACTTCGAACCTTTAATCCCTGCTTGTAATAACAACGCACCTAAACCACCGATTTTATTTTCTTGTGGTTTCGCTGCTTGAGGTTTTTTATGACCTTGTGGGCGGTCGCCTTGCGGACGGGCATGCTGTGGACGTTTCGCATGTGGCTTACGCTCACCTCGTTGTTCTTGCTGCGTATTGTCACGACGTGGTTGACGTTGTGGTTTCGCTGCAGCAGCACCTTCTGCACGCATGGATAAGTTCACGCGGTTACGTTCAACATCGACATTCAAGACACGAACTTGAACAATTTGACCTGGTTTCACGACTTTGTGCGGATCTGCAACAAATTCATTTGCAAGTTCAGAAATATGTACCAAACCGTCTTGGTGTACACCCACATCCACGAATGCACCGAAGTTAGTCACATTCGTAACCACACCTTCAAGCTGTAAACCTTCCGTCAATTGACCAACTTCAGTAATGTCTTCACGGAATTTTGCGGTACGGAACTCTGGACGTGGATCACGACCTGGTTTTTCAAGTTCAGATAAAACGTCCTGAATTGTTGGTAAACCAAATTGGTCATTTACAAATGCTGCTGCATCGACCTGACGAATAATTTCAGTATTACCAATAATATCTTTGACTGTGGTTGCTTTCGCTGCCACAATTTTTTCTACTAAACCATAAGATTCAGGGTGAACTGCAGATGCATCCAATGGTTCAGAACCATCTTGAATACGTAAGAAACCTGCTGCTTGTTCAAATGTACGTTCGCCTAAACGAGGTACTTTCTTCAAACTTTGACGGTTATCAAAACGACCATTTTCTTTGCGGAATTCAACGATTTGCTGTGCAATCGATTTGTTTAAACCCGCGATATAACCCAAAATAGCAGATGATGCTGTGTTGACATCGACACCTACTGAGTTCACACAGTCTTCCACAACCGCTTCTAGCGTTTTTGCCAAACCGGTTTGGTTCACATCATGTTGATATTGACCCACACCAATCGATTTAGGATCAATCTTCACAAGTTCAGCCAATGGATCTTGTAAACGACGAGCAATCGACACTGCACCGCGAATAGATACATCTAGCTCTGGCAATTCTTGAGATGCCAATTCAGATGCTGAATAAACAGATGCACCCGCTTCAGAGACAGACACACGAATCAAATTCAAGTCTGTATTTGCTGCCATCATTTCAGCCACAACCGCTTCAGTTTCACGGCTTGCAGTACCATTACCAATCGCAATTAATTCAACATTGAATTCGCGGCATAGACGTGCAAGTTCAGCGACTGAACCAGCTTTGTCTTCTTTCGGAGCAAATGGGTAAATCGTGCTATGTGCAAGGACATCACCTGATGCATTGACAACAGCCAATTTCACACCCGTACGGATACCAGGGTCAACACCCAGAGTGGTACGCGCGCCTGCTGGTGCAGAAAGTAATAAATGACGTAGGTTTTCAGCAAATACATCCATCGCTTCAGCTTCAGCAGCCAAACGTTTTTCAGTCAATAATGAATGTTCAATGGCAGGACGAACTTTACCGAGCCAGAACAATTTTGCAGTTTGTTTTAAAAAATCTGCACGCGCTTGTGGCTGAGCTGTTTCTATATTGTATTCAGTTTCAATACGTGCCAATGGTGCATCATCTTCACCATCGACTTTTAAGCCCAAGACATTTTCTTGACGGCCACGGAGCATCGCCAGTAAACGGTGTGAAGGGACTTTGTTTAAGCTTTCAGAGAAATCAAAGTAATCACGGAATTTTTTACCGACTTCCTTTTTCTCATCACTTGCAACTAAACTTTTCAACACTGCAGTTTTCGCAAATGTCGCTTTTAGCTCAGTGGTTAATGCAATATTTTGCGCCCATTCATCAATTAAAATGTGTTGAATCGCATCAAGTTGACTTTCAACATCAGCATAATCTTCATGACTAAAACCAGCTAAAGCTTCCGTAGGATCGATCGCTTCATTAAAGATTTTTTCAGCGATTGGGCCTAAACCTGCTTCTTTTGCTTTAAATGATTTACTGGTACGTTTTGGACGATACGGCGCGTAAATCTCTTCTAAAGCATTTTTAGTTTCTGCTGCATTCACGCGAGCAAGTAAGTCATCAGATAACTTGTTTTGTTCTTTTAGAGATTCGATTACCTTTTCACGGCGCTCAAATAAATCACGCAGGTAAGTCAGACGTGTATCGAGCTGACGTAATTGAGTATCGTCCAGACCTTGCGTCACTTCTTTACGGTAACGTGCGATAAATGGAACACTGGCACCTTCATCAATGAGCTTGATGGCAGCTTCAATTTGATTTGGACGTACGGCAATTTCTTTTGCCAACTGCTGAACTAAGTCAGTCATCGTATTAGATCCCTGCAAGGATAAGTTCTAAAAGCCATGATTATAAAGACCAAGACCATAAAATCCACAATTGTTTTTATAAATTTATTCGTGGTTTTTAATGCCAATTCATCTCAAATACACATTTTTTTACGAAACTGACTATGAAACAGCAAATTAGCGAGACTTAGACAAGCAAACTGATTCGAACAACATGTATACATTTGGTATCTATGTCTTGATTTTAACTGCAATATTTGTTGCTTTAGAGCATAGTAAATTTATATAAATGAATCGTATACTCAAGTGAAATCGACTTTTTGTTTACGATGACAATAAAGAATAAGGAGCACGTCATGAGTTTAGTTGTACCTGCTGAAAAAACAGATGCCGTACAAGCCGAAACCGACCGAGTCGAACGCATTCTGGTTGTCGATGATGATGTGCGTCTACGCACCCTCTTACAACGCTTCCTAGAAGATAAAGGTTTTGTGGTCAAAACCGCACATGATGCGACTCAGATGGATCGTCTGTTGCAGCGGGAACTCTTTTCCCTGATTGTGCTCGACTTTATGTTGCCTGTTGAAGATGGCTTGAGTATTTGCCGCCGTCTGCGCCAATCTAGCATCGACACCCCGATCATTATGCTGACCGCTCGTGGTAGCGATTCAGACCGTATTGCTGGACTTGAAGCTGGTGCAGATGACTACTTACCAAAACCATTTAACCCGAATGAGCTATTAGCACGTATTCGTGCGGTACTACGTCGCCAAGTGCGTGAAGTTCCGGGCGCACCAAGTCAACAAATGGAAGTGGTGTCTTTTGGTCCGTGGTCACTCGACCTGTCTACTCGTACATTAACCCGTGAAGGTCAAGTCGTCACATTAACAACGGGTGAATTTGCCGTACTCAAAGCATTAGTTCAACACCCACGTGAGCCACTGACACGCGACAAGTTAATGAATCTTGCTCGTGGTCGTGAATGGGGTGCTATGGAGCGTTCAATTGACGTTCAAGTTTCTCGCCTGCGTCGTTTGGTTGAAGAAAACCCGGCACGTGCGCGCTATATTCAAACCGTTTGGGGCGTAGGTTATGTCTTTGTTCCAGATGGTGCTGAATAATCCAAATAAATAGTAATAAAAAATTCCGCCGTTCATTAGGCGGAGTCTTTTCATTGAACATTAAATTTATCCAATAACCTGCGGTTCGCCTTACTTTTGTTTCGGCAAAAGTAAGCAAAACCATTGTCATACGCAAAACTCGTCTCATTTCTGCTTCATATCAGAATCATCGCAGAAACATAATCTATTCCATGCTTCCTGCCTCGAACAGTTGTGTATGACCTGAACGCGTATCCAACAGGGTTAATTGATATCACACTCTAAAATTTACTCTAGGGATATAGCGTGAAACTCGAACCCATCGACCCACAGGAATTTACCGACTACGTTACCTACTCCGAAAAAAAACGGACACCTTGGGAACGCTTCCTCGATAAAATCAAACCCCGCTCTGCAGCCATGCGGACCACCGTATTGGTCTTATTTGTGGTGTTTTTTAGCCTGTTTATGTCCTTATGGTTCTTTTGGCGCACACTCTATTTACCCGAAATTCAACAACATGCTCGTTACCTCGCGGTCGAACTTGAAATCATTAACAATCCTGATTTACGGATTTTTCATAACAATGCCGAAGTAGATGTCGACGACTGGATGCGCAACCGTGTCGGGATCGAATATGTGACCGATCCGAAAGAATTCCCTAATGTCAAAGACAAAGTGATTGCAGAGTTCTTTACCAATCAAATTGAAAAGAAACTGGCCAAAGAAATGCGCATTGATAATGCGACCGTGTATTTCCAATTTAAACCTGACCCACGCATCTGGATTCAAACTCCAGAAATGAATGGCAACTGGGTTCGCGAGCCTTTAAAAACCTATGCCAACTATAGCGCAGAGCTGATTTTAGGTTGGTTATTGGGTATTCCGCTGATTGCCGGCATCATTATCTTAACCTTGGTTCGTCAGCTCAACCGTCCACTAAAACGTTTACAAGATGCGGCAAACAACTATAGTAAACACGGCACTGCCCCCTATTTGGAAACCAACCATGGGCCGCAAGAAATTCGTGAAGTAAACCAAGCCTTTAACCACATGGTCTACACGCTGGAACAAACTGAACGTGATCGTCGTATCATGTTGGCCGGTATTTCCCACGATTTGCGTACTCCGCTGACCCGTATTCGACTCAGCGCAGAAATGATGCCTGATGATGACTTTTTAAAAGAAGGTCTGATCTATGATGTTGAAGATATGGATGCGATTCTGAATCAGTTCATTTCGTATATGCGAGATGGTTCAGATGAAGTACCACAAGATACTGATTTAAATGCGCTATTGCAGGAATTAGTGATTCAATTTAAACCTTTAGATATTCGCTTTGAACCTCAAGACTTACCGATTATTCAAGCACGTAGCCTGTCCTTAAAACGATTAATAGGCAACTTAATCAATAACTCAAAACGCTATGGTGCCGAGCCGATTGAACTGTCTACCGAATATGAAGGTGACCATATTCAAATTCGCGTTGCCGATAATGGCGAAGGGATTCCTGAAGACCAAATTGAAGACCTGATGCAACCTTTTGTACGTGGTAATGATGCACGTACCATTCAAGGCAGTGGACTCGGTTTAGCCATTGTAAAACGTATTGTGGATATTCACGAAGGTCAACTTTCAATTCACAATCGAGCAGAAGGTGGACTCGAAGCGATCATTTCTTTACCACTGCAAAAACTCGAAAATGATGAAATATTAAACAACAGTCCATTGGAAAAAATTAAGCAAAGTTTAACTGAACGCTTTTAACAAGCGTTCAAAAAAGCAACGAACAGTTTTGTTTAAGCTTTAACCATTGATATTTTTAACTTTATTATTCAGTGATTTAAAAAACATAATAAAATCTTATACCCACATTTTTTCAAAAAATTAGACCTTAGCCTAACAGGTATGCAAAATGGCTTTTTTGATCGGTACAATCCGTATCAGTTTTGAGAATTTCACGAGAGTATATGATGTCTTTAGATCGCATCCGTTTAGCTGCCCTACACGACAAAGTTATCAGCGCAGAAAAAGCTGCTGAATTCATTCAGGATGGTATGACGGTAGGTATGAGTGGTTTCACACGCGCAGGTGAAGCGAAAGCTGTACCTTTAGCGTTGATTCAACAGGCTCATGCTAATCCTCTTAAAATTACCCTAATTACTGGCGCGAGCTTGGGTAACGATTTGGACAAAAAATTGACTGAAGCAGGTGTTCTTGCTCGTCGTTTACCGTTCCAAGTAGACAATACATTACGTAAAGCCATCAACAAAGGCGAAGTAATGTTCATCGATCAGCATTTGTCTGAAACAGTTGAACAAATGCGTAACCTTCAGCTTAAAAAGCCTGATGTAGCAATTATTGAAGCTGTTGCGATCACTGAAGATGGTGGCATCATCCCTACAACTTCTGTAGGTAACTCTGCAAGCTTCGCAATTTTTGCTGAAAAAGTGATTGTTGAAATTAACACCAACTTAAGCCCAGCATTTGAAGGCTTACACGATATTTATATCCCAACATATCGTCCAACACGTCAAGCGATTCCATTGACTCATGTTGATGAACGTATTGGTACACATGCAATCAACATCGATCCTTCAAAAATCGTAGGTATCGTATTTAACAACGAATTGCATGACTCTCCATCTACAGTGACTGCCCCTGATGATGAAACTCAAGGTATTGCAAACCACCTTATCGCTTTCTTTGAAAAAGAAGTAGAAGAAGGCCGTTTACCGAAAAACCTAGGTCCATTACAAGCAGGTATTGGTTCAATTGCAAACGCAGTATTGACTGGTCTTAAAGATTCAAACTTTGAAGACTTGATCATGTACTCTGAAGTACTTCAAGACTGTACATTTGAATTGATCGACGCAGGCAAAATGAAATTTGCTTCAGGTTCCTCTATTACGCTTTCTGCGAAATATGGCGAAAAAGTATTTAATAACCTTGAACAATACAAAGACAAACTTGTATTACGTCCACAAGAAATTTCTAACCACCCAGAACTTGTACGTCGTTTAGGTATTATCGGTATCAACACAGCACTTGAGTTTGATATCTACGGTAACGTGAACTCGACTCACGTTTGCGGTACAAAAATGATGAACGGTATTGGTGGTTCAGGTGACTTCGCACGTAATGCGCACTTGGCGATCTTCGTGACTAAATCAATTGCAAAAGGTGGCGACATTTCTTCTGTTGTTCCATTTGCTTCTCACGTTGACCATGCTGAACACGACGTTGACATCTTGGTTACTGAACAAGGTCTTGCTGACTTACGTGGTCTTGCTCCACGTGAACGTGCTCGTGCTGTAATCGACAACTGTGCACACCCAAGCTACCGTGCAGCATTAAACGATTACTTCGACCGTGCTTGTGCGAAAGGTGGTCAAACACCTCACCTTCTACGAGAAGCATTGTCTTGGCACATCAACTTCGAAGAGAACGGCCATATGTTAGCTGCTCAACCTGAAGTGAAAACTGCTTAATTGACAGTGAACTAAAAAAACGCTCTTCAGAGCGTTTTTTTATGGCTTTTATTTTTCAATATGACTTATCAAGTCTGCAAAACTCGACTAATCTAAATTGGTCAAAATACATGCTAAAACAAAAATTATGTTTATTATCCGCCCCTATCTCGAAACTGATTTAGACGATGTGATTGCACTTTGGGAACTGTGTGATCTGACCCGTCCATGGAATAACCCTGAAATTGATATATTTCGAAAATTGGCTCAACGTGATCAATTATTCTTGTTGGCGGTCAAAGATGATCAACTGATTGCAACTGTCATGGGTGGCTATGATGGACACCGAGGCTGGGGCAATTATCTTGCCGTACATCCACATTTTCAACGTAATGGCGTCGCTACCGCCCTCATTCAACAATTAGAAAAACGCTTAATTGCTTTAGGCTGCCCAAAACTTCAATTACTGATTCGCCAAGACAACATTGACGTACAAAATTTTTATGAACAATTGGGCTATGAAGAGGTTGAAGTGATTTGTTTGGGTAAACGTTTAATCACGGATTAATCGTTCGACAAATCTTCATTCAATCCTTGTAACAAAATCAAAAAAAAACGACATTACGCCATCGAAACAAAAATGGATTGCATTGCTTGGCTTTAAATTTTAGGATTTGCCCCCATCATTTTCCCAGAACATAGAAAAGAGATTTCCCATGCGTGTAGATATCTGGTCAGACGTGGTTTGCCCATTTTGTTATATTGCGAAAAAACGCCTTGAAGCTGCTGCCGAAGAATCGGGTGTAGAGCTTGAAGTGTTTTGGCATAGCTATCAACTTGATGCAGATGCGCCCGCTCGCCTAGAAATTTCTAATACTGAACGTCTAGCTCAAAAATATGGCCGCAGTATTGAAGAAGTAGAGGAAATGCAGCGCAATATTGCCGAAATGGCAAAAGCTGAAGGTATTGAATTTAACTGGCAAAAAGCCAATTCAGGCAATACTTTCAACGCGCACCGCTTGATTCATCTTGCACAAAGCAAAGGTCTCGGCAGTGAAGCCAAAGAAGCTTTCTTCTATAGCTATATGACCCAAGGCTTGGCCATTGGTGAACGTGAAACCTTAGAAGACGTTGCATCTCGTATTGGTCTAAACCCTGTTGAAGTCGATGACTTATTAGACTCAGATGAATTTGCTGATTTCGTCAAATACGACGAAGAAGTAGCACGCGATCAACTTAAAGTTACGGGTGTACCGTTCTTTGTATTTGAGCAACGCATTGCTTTAGCAGGCGCTCAACCGAAAGATGTATTTAAAAAAGTGATGGACAAAGCTGCGGAACTCCCTGAGCTTGCTCCTACACCTGTCTGTAATGATGAAAGCTGTGAAACACCTGAAAAATAATTCAGCGCGTTCAATCAAAAATCCCCGAACTTCGGGGATTTTTTATGATCAGTTTTTAACATCAATAAAATGAAACTTATTCCACCAAGAAGCTGATTTTTAAGTTCACTCGATATTCCGCAATTTTATTGTCTTTCACCACAACTTTTTGTTCATTAATCCATGCACCCTGAACGTTCTTTACGGTTTCAGTGACTTTATTAATTCCCGTTTGGATTGCATCTTCAAAACTTTTTGTGCTACTTGCATTTACTTCAACGACTTTAGCAACAGACATTGTATTTATCCTCATTGTTATGATTTTGAATCTTCATCATATGATTAAGTCACTTATTTTGGTTATTTTTTAAACATCAAAACAGCAAAATATTACATGTCTTACACAGGAGTGAATTCCACTTCGAGGGATTACAAACTGACCATCATTTATTACATGCTTTCTGTTTAAGCCAAGGCCACTACCGATTAGGCTAAAAGCTTCATTCTTCAAACGATCATGCTCGGGAGTAATGTCATGACTATTGAACCTCAAGCAACTTCTGCTGAAACCGAACTATCTACCAATACACCCCATCAAACAACCACCAACGAGTCCCAAACAGGGAAGAATAGCTTTCTCTCACGTTTTTCTCCGACCGTCAAAGGTGCTGCGATCGGAGCTGTTGCAGGCAGTATATTGCCTGTTTTTGGTACGATTAGTGGTGCCATTACTGGTGGTATCGCAGGCAAAGTCTATGAAAAGAAATGTGCCAAACATTCATAGATTTTTCATCTATATCTGAGTGATACGCCGCTGTCACTCAGCTAATAAAAACTCTAGAGCAATAACTCTAATAGACTGTTTTATATAAATATTAAATCCTACCATTTATCTTGTGTTGCCGAATCGATCATTTTTAATTGATTATTTTTTGATATTATTTTCACATAAATTCAAGTGATTAATTTTCTCCCTGACTCAATTTTTGAGTTACTAATGATTGATAGGAATACACAAATGAACGCAATCAAATATGCTATGGCTGTTGCTGTGATGGCGCTTTCTGCAACTGTTTCTGCACAAATCGTTTACGTACCAGATTTTCCAGTAAAAAAAGCTGTAACTGCTGAAACTGCCAATGCAGAGAGCCAAGCTCCAGCTGCTGATACAACTGAAGTTATAACAAACACAGAAAAAAAAGCTTAATTTTTAGCTGATTTTTCCATAAAAAAACCGATGGCTCCCACCATCGGTTTTTTATTTTATGTGCCTTTACTTTGGGCTTTATTCTTTACTTAACATTAAAAATGAACATCTAAAAGCGCTCGATCGCTGATGATGACTTCAAAAAAATTGATCAAACCATACCGCTATATCTTTTGCAAAACCTATCTTTAAGCTAATGATTTGGTATTATTTTTAAACAAAATGCGCATTAATTGTCATATTTAACGCTTAATTTGTAGAAGCTGACATTTATTTCCATGTTTTTTTTAATGAAATCTCTATAATCAAATGAACTAATCGACTTCTTTATTTTTAAATTTACATTGTCCTATGCAAGAACTTCAGGCACTGATACAAGGAAAAATTTCACCGCAGGTTATCGATATTGAACGCCTGATTGAATTGGCCAATACATATCGAAACCCGAATTCGGCTGAATATAAATTAGTAGAACTTGCAACCAATATTGTATTGGCTAAATATTTAGAAAAAGCACAAAAAGTCCTTTAGGAAGCGGACAAATGAATCTACAAGAGAAAGTACAATTAATAAAAGAAATCCATGTACTGACCCATCAACTTGAACACCGTGCTTTGAGTTTTTATGAAACTGCGCTTTCTAAACGTCGGATTCATGAAATTTTTGCCTTATGCGATGAACCAATTTTTCAAAAGCAAATATTAAGTTATCGTGCATTAACTAAGCCACAAATGGCTGCCACTGAATTTTCCAAACAAACGCCATATTCATTGTTATTTCGTGGCTATTTTAACCATGATGCTGCACTTGAAAATGCTTTATATCAATATCCAGAGATGGGTTGGGCCTTGCTGCATGACCATGAATTAGGTTGGCAAGTGTGGATGATTCCAGCCAAACAGCGCACGGCTTTACTCAGTGAATGGGGCAATTTTAGCGAATGCTATGATTGGTTAATTGAACAACAACAGCTATATAAATGTTTAATCAGTGATACCGATCTAAGTCTACATGCCTTACGCCTAAAAGAAGAAGTCAGCACAGCACCAAACACTGTTGCAGCAAGTGTGGATGCCCTACTGCCGATTGAAACGATAAATAATGACGGATCTGTCGATCTAGATCATTGCGATAAGCAAATCAATGAAGCGGATACGTTGCTTGATAACTCAAATACAAATAAACCGGAGCTTTCTGCACCTGATACCATTCCTCTTGTTCTAATTGAGCAGCCAACACATGCGCCATCGGAGGAATATCTCAACTCGACAATGGCAGGCGTTGAACTTCCTGAACAGGTTCAAATCGCTCAATACACCGCTCGCGTTCAAAAGCTGCAAAACATCGATGCACAATTGGGCTTGTATGAATTGCAGTTTATAGATCAGCCTGAACTCACAACGCAACTTGATGTTCTAATGCATACGACAGATGGTACAGATTGGAAAAACCAGCCACTGTATTTAGCAGAGCAAATCAATATCGAAGGTCGCTTCATCAAATATCTCTTGTTGTTTGGTGCGCAAACGCAAATGGAAGCCATTCGACTCTCTCAGCTGTTTTGCCAACAACATCAACATGAACTTGCTGCGATTAAAGTCATGACTTGGGACAATCTAGAACAACTATGTGCTGAACCTGATCAGCTCTATCAACAGTCTCAGCAGGCTGAAATAATTTGGTCGCAAAACGACTATTATCCATTTATCCCGGCACAATTAATTCATACGCAAAAATTCATTCATTTTGATGAACCTGAACCGACGCTACATACCCCGCTGTTATTATTACAAGAACGTCAAAAAATACGTTTAATCCACGGTCAAAAACGCATGGCACTCTTGCGTACCGAACAAGCCCTTCCCTATTTGATCCTCCATCGACAGCAAGGTTTAAATTGGCAAAGCATCCAAAATGTGATCCAACAATTGCCTCAACCCATTGATGTGATTTCGCTTTATCAAGCGCTTAAGCAAACGACCGAAGATTAATTGCATTTATTTTGTAGTTTGGCTTGCATTTATCCGACAAAAATAACAAAACTACAGATGCAGGATACTCAGATGATAATTAAATAGAGCCAAAACATATGCATAAAAAACAACAGTACTTTATTCGGACTTTGCTTTTTTCCGCATCAATAAGCTTGATGTATCAAGTTGCTTGGGCCAATGAAACTGATGCTGTCGTCAATGAAACTGAGGGGCAACATTCTCAGGATGTGCCTGCAACCGAGCAAAGTTCACCGTATATCATGCCAAAGACCTATGATTTTTTAGATCAAATTCCACGTTGGATTGATACAACACCGACCTTCTTACCTGAACAATCAGATCACCCCATTGTTCCGACAACAGAACAAACGGAAAATAATAGCTGGACCGATCGACAACAGAAGAAAGTCCGAAATTGGGCAGATCGAACTGCCGTTCGCATGGATAACTGGTTTGGGCAAAGTGAGCCTGATAAACCAGCCAATGCTACCCTTAGGGTGATTTTAGACAACAGTTGGAATAAGCACGATGAATACGAAATTAAGCCACGTATTCGCGGTAAAATTAAGCTTCCCACTTTAGAAAAAAAATTGAGTGTGGTCTTTGGTGATGACTCACTTGATAATGAATTAGAAAATAATGCTGCAATTACCAATGAAAACCCTGCGGGGCGTAGTGATAAAAATTATGACAATAAGCAAACCCGTGAAGATAACAGTTCACTGGCTTTACGTTGGTCAGAAATTTCAGATCGACTGCCCTTCGAAACTGACGTTGATCTCGGTTTACGTTCTGGTGATGACCTATATGTCCGCTTAAAAGCAGCTAAAAAATGGCAACTCGACAATGATTACAGTTTTTTAGCCGAACAAATTTATCGTTATGGTATCGATAGTGAAAATTATCTAAGAACCAATTTAGAATTAACCCATGCCCGTCCAGGCCAACCCTTTATCTCAAACCAATTCAACCTGACCTATGCAGATGCACAGGATGATGATCTGAAATGGGATAACTTCAGTTACCGCCAACACCAATTTTTTAAAGGTAACCGATTCAACTACGGCCTATATACAGGTGGTTTTTACAATAACGATCAACTGCGTTTAAACAGTTGGGGACCCTATGTATCATGGCGACAGCCCTTTCTACGTGAATGGTTTTATATCCAAGGTGATCTCAACTACCTCAACAACCATCGTGACGATAAAAGCCACTTTGTGGGCGCTTTAGTGCGCCTTGAAGCCTTGTTCTAATACCCTCTATTTCACAGCGAATCAAAAGCCCATCTCAACAGGATGGGCTTTTTTTAAATAACTCAGCTTCAATTTTTCTTAATCACACGCACACGATCATTACGTACAAAACTCGGCTGTTTTTCAGCGACTTTTTTCACTTTAGGAAAACTATACTGAACACGATCATTTCGCATCACACGGCGACTATCTACAAAAGGATTGATATCATATTGTGCGATTTGTTTTGAAACCTGCACTCGGTCATTACGCACCATTTTTTGCGTAGCGCTATCTGCCTGAGCAGATTGCATGAGGCCCATAGAGAGCAGCGAACCCATTACAGCGATCACTAAAGTTTTCATCTTACAATTCCCAATATTCAATGATCGCTATTATAGATTAATTATTTATTTTTAATTTATTTTAAAGATTAAAACATGGACGTTTTTATTTATGCCCTCTATCGAAAAACCAAATAAAAAAACCTCCCGAAGGAGGTTCATTTCATATCTACCGTTACTTCAGCAATAAGCTGTTAATCCGTTTGATGTATTGGGCAGGATCTTCGGGTAAACCGCCTTCAGCAATCAACGCCTGATCAAAAATAACATTTGCTAAGTCATCAAACTGCACCGAACTTTCTAATTTTTGTACCAACGGATGGGATGGATTGATTTCCAAGACTGGTTTTGACTCGGGAACCGCTTGTCCTGCTTGTTTTAGCATACGGACCAGTTGCGGTGATAACTCACCCTCAGCCACCACCAAACACGCAGGAGAGTCCACTAAACGTGTTGTTACACGCACTTCAGAGGTCTTATCTTTTAACGCATCCGACAGTTTTTCAACAACAGGTTTAAACTGCTCAGCAGCTTCCTCAAGTGCTTTCTTCTCTTCAGCATCTTGTAGATCACCCAAATCAACTGCACCTTTCGATACATTCTGTAATGGTGTTCCATCAAACTCAAAAACAAATTCCATCGCCCACTCATCCACTCGTTCAGTCATGAGCAGCACTTCGATACCTTTTTTCTTGAACAATTCAAGTTGTGGTGAGTTTTTCGCAGCATTTAAACTATCAGCAGTCACATAGTAAATTGCCTTTTGGCCTTCTTTCATATTGGCTTTATAGTCTGCAAATGATGTTTTCACTTCATCATTATTTGACGAAGCAAAGCGTAATAATTTTAGAATACGCTCACGATTCGCCATGTCTTCGCCTAAGCCTTCTTTTAAGACTGAACCAAACTCAGCGTAGAATTTTGCAAACTTCTCTTGATCAGCAACATCTTCAGATTTCGCCAAACCATCTAGCACCGTTAAAATACGGCGGGCGTTACCTTCACGAATCGTTTTAACGTCGTGACTTTCTTGTAATAATTCACGGCTTACATTAAGTGGTAAGTCTGCGCTATCCACCACACCTTGAACAAAACGTAAATAATTAGGAATCAAATTATCCGCATCATCCATGATAAATACACGTTTCACATACAGCTTAATTCCTGCTTTAGCTTCACGTGTGAAAATATTGCTTGGTGCGCGAGATGGAATATAAAGTAACTGTGTATATTCCGTACTTCCCTCTACACGGTTGTGTGTCCACGCAAGCGGGGCTTCAAAATCATGGCTCAGGTTTTTATAAAACTCAGTATATTGTTCTTCACTGATCTCATTTTTATTACGCGTCCATAATGCACTTGCTGAGTTAATCGCTTCCCATTCATCCGTCAGTACATATTGACCAGGTTTTGCTTCTTCGCCTTCGGCAGCTTCCTCTTGTTGCCAAACTTCTTTCTGCATCTCAATTGGCAAACTAATATGATCAGAGTATTTATTAATAATCTGCTTAACTTTGTAACGATCTAAATAATCTAAAGCATCCTCGCGTAAATGCAAAATGATGTCGGTTCCACGTGAAGCCTTATCAATTGGCTCTACATCAAACTCACCTGTACCATTACTAACCCAACGTACCCCTTCAGCGGCATTTACCCCAGCACGACGTGATTCCACTGTAATTTTTTCAGCAACAATAAAACCTGAATAGAAGCCCACACCAAATTGACCAATCAATTGTGCATCTGACTTTTGATCACCCGTAAGCTTCGACATAAAATCTTTAGTGCCAGACTTAGCAATCGTACCCAAATGATCAATCGCTTCTTGTTGTGTCATACCAATACCATTATCCGAAATGGTAATTGTCTTCTGCTCTTTATTTAAATGAATACGCACATGTAAATCTGGATCATTTTCATAATATTCAGGATGGTTAATGCCTTCAAAACGTAATTTATCGCAGGCATCAGATGCGTTTGATACCAACTCACGAAGGAAAATTTCAGGATTTGAATATAAAGAATGTGTTACTAAATGCAGTAACTGAGCCACTTCCGCTTGGAAGCTGTGTTTTTGAGATTGTTGTTCGCTCATCAGTCTCTCCGTTCATACTGAGTAAAATTATCAATTGCCTATATGAATGGAGGGACTTCACTATTTTTCAATAGTGTGAATGGAAAATTTTTATTCTGTCGCACTAAATTTTAAGGTTTAAAAAGGTCCTTGTTTATAAACGCGGTCCATGTAGAGATCCAGTTTTTGCTGCCGCATTTTATATACATCACTTAAACAACTGACATTGTCACGGCACTGATCGCGTAGTTGTAGCCATTTTATTTGTTGATCTTGAATTGCACCACGTGTCCCCATGGGAACCAAATGACGAATAATCGTATAGGTTGTTGCCATTTTGACATCGGCATCATTAATACTACGGTTATCACAAACCGCATGTTCGGTAATGGTTTTCGCCTTTTTACAATCAAAACTTGCGGCATAACTTGTCGAAATAAAATAAGCACTGCCCAAGACCAGCATACCCTGAATAATTTTTTTCATCGTCTTTTCTCTTCATCCAACTTGCTGATTTATCTCGACTCTAACACTTCTACCTAAATTTTCTATTGCCTATTTGTTCAATTCGATCAACTGATGAATGGAATATGCTGCATAAAAAACCCTGCCTAATGGCAGGGTTTTAAGATCAGTTACAGCTTAGAATTTGTAGCTATAACCAATTGTATACACCATAGGATCGATATCTAAATCAAATTTAGGTACACCTGTAATTTCCACTTCTGGGCTAATCTGAGCATAGCGTGCATCAAAGAAAACACCCCAGTTTTTTGCATCAGCTGGCTGGTAGTTAAAACCGACTTGACCTGCAAAACCAAAGTCTTCTTTTACTTTTACTTTAGCACCAGCTAAATCACCACTTGCTTTTTCATCCCACGCAACAAATGCTGTACCACCTACACCAATATACGGTGTGAAACGTGTTGAATTTTTAAAGTTATATTTTGCAGTAATTGTAGGTGGCAAATGTTTAACCTTCACACCAGCATCTACAGCACCTGTAACATTTACATCATGACTTATTGGCGTTGCCAAAAGTAATTCAGCTGAAATGTTGTCATTAAAGAAATATTCAATTGATGGTGTAAATGCATATTCATGATCTGCTTCAACATTTACTGCGCCGTTTAAAATACTTGTGTCGGAAGTAGGGGCTACCACAGAACCACCAACTTTCACTTGCCATTGACCAGCCATAGCTGATGCAGACATACCCAATAATGCAATAAGAGCAGCTTGTTTTAACATTTTTAAACAACCTTCTAGAATGAATAATTAATATTAAACATTAGTATTAAAATTATGCAATAACATTATTTAATAATTTATTACATTATTATATAAGTTATTATTAATTAACTATATTTATTTTAATCATAGTTCAAAGGTTGGTTTTATTTATCAACCATTATAATTAACTTATTATTTAAAATATACCAACCATTTTAATCAGAATTAATCAAATGAATTATTTTAAACCAACTAAATTCATCAGGTTTAAATAATAAAAAAGGCGATTATATAATCGCCTTTTTATTTATCTTTGAAAATTTTTTAGAGTACCATTGCGGCAATCCAACCAAAGATCATTAATGGAAAATTGTAGTGAATGAAGGTCGGGACCACACTGTCTTTCATGTGGTCATGCTGACCATCCATATTAAGGCCTGATGTTGGGCCTAAAGTTGAGTCTGATGCCGGAGAACCTGCATCTCCTAAAGCTGCTGCTGTACCAATAATGGCAATCGTTGCCGCTGGGCTAAAACCAAATTGAATACAAAGTGGTACATAAATAATGGCCAAAATTGGGATTGTTGAGAATGAAGAACCAATACCTAAGGTAATTAATAGCCCTATCAATAGCATCCAAAATGCAGCTAAACCTTGGCTGTTTCCAATCCATTCAACTGAAGCTTGTACCAGTGTTGGTACTTGATTCGTAGCCTCAATCACAGATGCAAAGCCCTGCGCAGAAATCATAATAAAACCCACCAGTGCCATCATGCGCATACCACTGATAATGACATCATCGGCTTCTTTCCACTTAAAAATACCTGCACAGCTTAAGATCGCAACACCAACGAGACCCGCCAAAATCATCGACTCAGATACGACTTGAACAGAAAGCGTAGCAACTACTGCTACCGCAGCCATGATTAAAGTAAATTTAGCGACTTGTGGTTTACCATTTTCATCTGCTTTTACATCAGAGGAGATGGTGTGCTGTGATTCCTTAACCTGAACGTCAGCATACTCTCGTGGTTTACGGTAGCTATAAAAAACAGCAATTAATAAGCCAACAAACATCCCAAATACTGGAATTGCCATAGCAGTTGGAATTTGATCATAGCTGATGTTGAAACCGTATGGCTTACCAAAGGTATTGATGTTTTGACCTAAAATATCGTTAAGGAAAATAGCACCAAAACCAAAAGGTACCAGCATATAAGTCGCCACAAGACCAAAAGTCAGAACACAAGCAATCAAACGACGGTCAAGTTTTAAATGATTAAATACGCTGAGTAATGGTGGAATTAATACTGGAATAAACGCTATGTGCACTGGAATCACGTTTTGTGAACATACGGCGGCTAAAGCGATAGTAGCGAAAATTACGTATTTCACGCGATTCTGGGCTTTCACATTACTGTTACCTTTGAGTTTGGTAATCAGTTGATAAGCCAGTAAATCGGGCAAACCTGAACGCGCAAGTGCCAAAGCAAATGCCCCCAACACGCCATAAGCAAGTGCGATTTGAGCACCGTTGCCTAAGCCACTATTAAACGCTTCGATGGTGCCATGAATACCAAGGCCAGCTAACAAGCCACCTGTTACTGCACCAATGATCAGTGCAAATACAACAGGCACGCGTGCCAGCGACAGTCCAAACATGACTGTAATTGCGGCAAGAATAGCAAACATAAGAAAAAAGGGAGTCTGACAAAAAACCGTATTTTATCAGAATTTGCTCGCTATTTAGCCCCCTATCGATGAAGTGACACTGTTGAAAGATTTACTTAAAGCTGCTGTGATTGCGCAAATTGAGCGATGTAACCTGCAATTTTTTCGGGTTGGCTTAGCACGGCCCAATGATTGGCATTGACTTCAACTACAGATAAATCTTCAACCCAATTAGGTAATTCTTTAATGTAATCTGGACTGACAAAATTATCATGTTTCAACACAATCGCTTGTACAGGACAGACCGCATGACGTTGTCTAGGCTGAGTTAAGCGGGGAATAAAATTAGCACGGTAAAGCGCAATACCGTGTTTACCATCATGCTGAATATTATGATTCAAAGGCAATTCTTGAGTACGTTCTAAATCATTCACAATTTTTCCCCAACGTTCAGCATTCAAAAAATGCCACGCGGTCGGTGCCAAAAATGGTAATTGGAATACCCCGATGTACCATGACTTACTTAATAATTTGAGTAATTTTTTCTGCTGATGCTTAAAGCTATTTCTGAGCAAAAATGCCGCATGATCCAAACATGGCCCAGAAATAGTTGAATAAGACAAAATACGTGAGCGAAATTTTGGCTCAGTCACCGATTCCCAAGATTGGATAGAGCCCCAATCATGCGCGGCCAAATGAAAACTACGTTCGCCTAATACCGCTTGCGTTACACTATCCAAATCAAGTGATAATTGCTCCAAACGATAGTCTCGTACTTTACGGGGCACAGATGACTGCCCTGCACCTCGCACGTCATAGCTCACAATATAAAATTCAGAACCAAGATGTTCAATAACTGGTTCCCATACTTCCTGATTATCAGGATAACCATGAACCAAAACCAATGCCGGCTTAGTTTCATCACCCCATGTCTTCACATAGAGCCGTTGTTGATCTGTGGTATTCACCCATTGCGTATTTAGTGGTTGCATTCTTCTTGTCCTTTTATCGATTCCATCGAATTGACGTTTTATTTGTGAACATGGGCAATGTGATCAATGCCACAGTTTGGAAACTCATTTAGTATGCAAAGTTCAGCATAAAAAAAATTGACCCAGTATGAGCATAATCCATAAAATAATGACAATGCCTATTGTCTCTAAATTCTTACTCAATCATTATGCCCCTTATAAAGGTGCTGGCATTTCGATTGATAAAATTGATCTCGCCAATTATCACATTCGCGTCAAAATGCCATTAACTCGTAAAAATCAAAATATCGTCGGTGTACATTTTGGCGGTAGTCTTTATTCAATGGTTGACCCATTTTATATGTTGATTTTGATGCATCACCTTGGCTCACGTTATATCGTGTGGGACAAAGCTGCAAATATCCAATTTTTATCCCCTGGGCGTGGAACGGTATACGCTGACATCCAGCTCGACCCAAATGAAATCAATCATATTAAAAACTTAGCAGATAACCACGCACCTGTACTACGGAACTATAGCTTAAATATTTTTGATGAAGCAGGCTTACGTATCGCTGAAGTTCAAAAAACCCTATACATTCGTCGCAAGCAACCCCGTCCACGTAAATAAAAAAGGCGCTTATCTTTAAGCGCCTTTTCATTCAAATTTATCGGATTGGATTAGCGATTTTGCTCAATTGCAGCACCTGCGCCACCACCGATTGCACCACCAATCGCAGCACCGGTGTTACCACCAAAGATACTTTTACCGACTGCAGAACCAATCGCACCACCTACACCACTATATGTGGCATTTCGGTTTGAACCGTTTTGAGTTTTACTACCGACAGCTGCACCAGCACCACCACCAACGGCTGCACCTACACCACCACCAACATTATTACCCACACCACCACCTATGGCACCACCTAAAGCTGCAGCACCAATACGTTGTTCATTGGACGACATGCTTTCACAACCAGCAAGCATTAGGGTCGACATCATCGCGACTGCACATACGCTCATTACTTTTTTCATTGTGATGTTCCTTGTCTTCTTCAATACCTATGATTCTAAAACCATTGTATGAAACAATTAAACATAGCTTGTTACGGCTTGGAGCATAAATGCTGCATTTTGTAAAAACCATGCCTAATCGCTCACGAATCACTCAGGGTTTTCATCCAAAATCATCAAATCTTTTGTGGTTTCACCATTTTCAGTCAGCACAACATGAGAGAGTTTGGCTTTGCTTTCTGGATCTGTTGCCTGATCTAGTTTTAGCGTGCGTTTAATCGGGTCTTGCCCTTTCTTAAACTCTACACCTTCTGCATCAATATTGGTGTTTTGACGAAGAATCTGACCGTCCTGCTTCACCGTCGTCTTGGTTTCAATTTTAGAGGTCGGGACGATGACGCCACCACGTTGAAGTACTGGAATCGATAATTTCTTTTCAGAAAAATCACTTTGATGATCTGAAAGTTCAATTTCACGTGCCACGATATCCTGACCTTTATTGGTCATTTCTAACACTGTTGCAGTCACTTGGCGTACAGGTTCTTGACCTGCAACACGGCGAATCACTTCTGTTTTTAGTACTGGAACTACAGCTTTATCTTCAACCACAATCGAATTGGGCATAGGTGCAGCAATCGCTGTCAATGAGCTGAATAATGCAGAAACTGCGAATAATTGCTGTGTGAATTTCATCAAAAGACCCCGTTATGTTTAAGTTTAAAAATCAAGAGATTTGTTATGTTCTATTTTTACTATAGGAAATAAATCAACATTAGGAAAGCTTTAATTTTCAATTCATCCGCATAAAAAAAGCCACCCAAAGGTGGCTTTTTTGAATGATTTAAGGGCTAATTAAAGACCGTTAAATTCATCGCTAAATGCTTGGCTTAATGCTTGATCTACATCAGAGAAATCATTGTGAAGCTCAAGCTCTGCAGCTTCAGACTCTTGACGACGACGTTCTAAGTGGTAAGCCAAACCTGTACCCGCTGGGATCAGACGACCTACAACTACGTTTTCTTTCAGACCACGTAATTCATCTTCTTTACCTGTTACAGCAGCTTCAGTTAACACACGAGTTGTTTCCTGGAACGATGCAGCAGAAATGAACGAGTCAGTAGAAAGCGACGCTTTGGTAATACCCATCAATTGACGTTCAAACTTCGCTGGGAACTTGTTCTGAGCTGCCACAGCTTGGTTTTCTTGAACAACGCGGATGTATTCCACTTGCTCGCCTTTAATGAAGCTTGTATCACCACCGTCAGTGATTTCAACTTTACGAAGCATTTGACGTACGATCACTTCAATGTGCTTGTCGTTGATTTTTACACCTTGCAGACGGTATACGTCTTGAACTTCGTTCACGATGTAGTTTGTCAGTGCAACTTCGCCTTTCAAACGTAAGATGTCGTGTGGATTTTGCGGACCATCAGAAATGGTCTCACCACGGTTCACATGCTCACCTTCGAACACGTTAATCGTACGCCATTTCGGAATTAGCTCTTCGTAAATCTCAGAGCCATCATCCGGAGTAATCACAAGACGGTTCTTACCTTTGGTCTCTTTACCGAAGCTTACGATACCTGAAATTTCAGCAAGGATCGCATGTTCTTTCGGTTTACGTGCTTCGAACAAGTCAGCTACACGCGGTAGACCACCGGTAATATCACGTGTACGTGAAGATTCTTGTGGTACACGACCAATAACGTCACCAACACCAATTGTTTCGCCGTCGCGCACAGTCAGAATCGTGTTTTGTGGTAGGAAGTAGAACTGTTCGCCGCCATCTGTTGTATCCAATACAACAGCTGGACGCATATCTTTACCAGATGCTGGACGTGAAGTTACTGGAAGTACCTCAATAGTCGTCATACCTGTTGCATCATCAGTTTTCGATGTCACAGTTACGCCATCAGCGATTTGGCTGAAACGCACTTTACCTGCAACTTCGGTAACCAATGGATGTGTATGCGGATCCCAAGTCGCTACGATACCGCCAGCTTCCACAGCTTCGCCATCTTTAATGATGATTGAAGCACCGTATGGAATTTTGTAACGTTCGCGTTCACGACCGATGTCATCAGCGATACCGATTTCACCTGAACGTGAAGTTGATACCAAGTGACCTTTAGCGTGTTGTACTGTTTTCACATTGTGGAAACGTACTGTACCTTTGTTACGAACTTGTACGCTGTTAGCAGCAGAAGTTCGGCTCGCAGCACCACCTACGTGGAACGTACGCATTGTTAACTGTGTACCTGGCTCACCAATTGATTGAGCAGCCATTACACCCACAGATTCACCTGGATTCACCAAGTGACCGCGAGCAAGGTCACGACCGTAACATTTCGCACATACACCGAAAGTAGATTCACAGTTTACAACTGAACGTACTTTCACTTCATCGACACCTTGCTCTTCTAAGTAGTTTGCAAGTTTTTCGTCGATTAAAGTATTACGTGGGAGAATCACATCATCCGAACCTGGTTTCTTCGCATCTTCAGCAAGTACACGACCCAATACTCGAGTACCTAAGTTCTCGATGACATCGCCACCTTGAATGAACGGAGTCATTACAAGACCGTCGAAAGTACCACAATCTGGCTCAGTAATTACCAAGTCTTGTGCAACGTCAACCAAACGACGAGTCAAGTAACCTGAGTTCGCAGTTTTCAATGCAGTATCGGCCAAACCTTTACGTGCACCGTGTGTTGAAATGAAGTACTGAAGTACGGTCAAACCTTCACGGAAGTTCGCTTTAATTGGTGTTTCAATGATCGAACCATCTGGTTTCGCCATCAAACCACGCATACCCGCTAACTGACGAATCTGAGCTGCCGAACCACGGGCACCTGAGTCAGACATCATGTAGATCGAGTTGAATGATTTTTGTTTCTCGTCTTCACCCTGTTTGTTTTTAACAGTTGTGAAAGATAAGTTGTCCATCATCGCTTTCGCTACTTGGTCGTTTGTACGCGCCCAAATATCGACAACTTTGTTATAACGTTCGCCGGCAGTTACGAAACCTTGCTCGAATTGTTGTTCAATTTCACGAACTTCAACTTCAGCTTTTTCGATAATTGCTTGTTTTTGTGGCGGAATCAACATGTCTTCCATACCAACAGACACACCTGAGTGAGTCGCTTGACGGAAGCCCAAGTACATTAATTGGTCAGCAAAGATAACAGTATCTTTTAGACCCAATTTACGGTAGCAAGAGTTGATCAATTTAGAGATGTTCTTTTTAGTCATCTCAACGTTGATTTGTTGGAAATCCATACCTTCAGGTACAACTTCCCAAAGCAAACAACGACCTGGAGTTGTGTCTACAACAATGGTTTGTTGTTCACGGTTACCATTTTCATCAATGACAGTTTGGTGTACACGTGCTTTTACGCGAGCGTGTAAATCAACTTGACCTGTTGCAAGTGCACGGTTTACTTCGTCAGTATCCGCAAACACCATACCTTCACCTTTGGCATTGATCGCATCACGAGTGATGTAGTACAAGCCTAAGACAACGTCCTGAGAAGGTACGATGATTGGCTCACCGTTCGCAGGAGAAAGAATGTTGTTTGTTGACATCATTAACGCACGAGCTTCTAACTGAGCTTCAAGTGTTAATGGTACGTGTACCGCCATTTGGTCACCGTCGAAGTCGGCGTTAAATGCCGCACAAACTAACGGGTGAAGACGAATCGCTTTACCTTCAATTAGTGTTGGTTCAAATGCTTGAAGACCCAAACGGTGAAGTGTAGGCGCACGGTTCAACATCACTGGATGTTGACGAATTACGTGAGCAAGTACGTCCCAAACTTCTGGCGTTTCACGCTCAACCATTTTCTTCGCAGCTTTAATGGTTGTCGCTTGGCCAGACGCTTGTAGTTTCGCGAAAATGAATGGTTTGAATAATTCAAGCGCCATTTTTTTCGGAAGACCACATTGGTGCAGACGTAAAGTTGGACCTACAGTAATTACCGAACGACCAGAGTAATCGACACGTTTACCTAATAAGTTTTGACGGAAACGACCTTGTTTACCTTTGATCATGTCTGCCAAAGATTTAAGAGGACGTTTGTTCGAACCGGTAATTGCGCGACCACGACGACCGTTATCAAGCAATGCATCTACAGACTCTTGTAACATACGTTTTTCGTTACGTACGATAATGTCTGGTGCTGCAAGGTCTAGAAGACGTTTTAAACGGTTGTTACGGTTGATTACACGACGGTAAAGATCGTTCAAGTCAGAAGTCGCAAAACGACCACCTTCTAGAGGAACCAACGGACGAAGATCAGGTGGAAGTACTGGAAGTACATTCATCACCATCCATTCTGGCTTGTTGTTCGACTCTTTGAACGCTTCCATCAATTTCAGACGTTTAGAGGCTTTTTTAAGCTTCGTTTCTGAAGTTGTGTTTGGAATTTCTTCACGAAGACGTGAAATTTCAGCTTCAAGATCGATGTCTTTCAACAAATCTTGAACTGCTTCTGCACCCATTTTCGCAGTGAATTCATCACCGTGTTCTTCTAAAGCAGTGAAGTATTCTTCATCGTTTAGAAGTTGGTATTTCTCAAGTGGAGTCATACCTGGGTCAGTTACAACGTATGATTCGAAATACAATACACGTTCGATATCACGTAAAGTCATGTCTAAAAGCAGACCAATACGGCTAGGAAGTGATTTTAAGAACCAAATATGTGCAACTGGAGAAGCAAGGTCAATATGACCCATACGCTCACGACGTACTTTTGCAGTTGTTACCTCAACGCCACATTTTTCACAAATGACGCCTTTGTATTTCATACGCTTGTATTTACCACACAAGCATTCGTAATCTTTTACTGGACCAAAGATTTTGGCACAGAATAAACCATCACGTTCAGGTTTGAACGTACGGTAGTTAATGGTTTCAGGCTTTTTAACTTCACCATGAGACCACGACTTAATCATTTCTGGTGACGCAAGACCAATACGGATGCGATCAAACTCTACAGGAGCATGACCGTCTGAATCCGTCTTTTTGCGCATGATATCGAGCAAGTCTTTCAATTTTTTTCTCCGTGTGTTGTGGAGATTTTCACTTCACAACTGGGTCACAAATATTGTTTTTTAACTGAGAAATCCCCCTTGCCCCTCTTGATTAAAGAGGTGAGAAGCACTGCTTCGCAAGGGAGATTCAATGGAGCTAATTAGTCACCATTTTTCAGTTCAATGTTGATACCTAAAGAACGGATCTCTTTGGTCAATACGTTGAACGATTCAGGCATACCTGGGTCCATGTAATGGTTACCATCTACAATGTTCTTATAGATACGGGTACGACCTTCAACGTCATCCGACTTCACAGTAAGCATTTCTTGAAGTGTGTATGCTGCACCGTAAGCTTCGAGTGCCCATACTTCCATCTCACCGAAACGCTGACCACCGAATTGTGCTTTACCACCAAGCGGCTGTTGAGTTACTAGAGAGTAAGAACCAGTAGAACGCGCATGCATCTTGTCGTCAACCAAGTGGTTCAGTTTCAACATGTACATGTAACCTACAGTTACTGGACGGTCAAAACGCTCACCTGTACGACCATCATACAATACTGTTTGACCAGTACGTGAAATGCCACCAAGTTCTAACAATTCTTTAATTTGTGATTCTTCAGCACCATCAAATACTGGTGTTGCTAAAGGAACACCTTTACGCAAGTTACCTGAAAGCACCAAGATTTCTTCATCAGTTAAGCTATCAAGATCTTCTTGTTCGCCACCAACTTTGTTGTAAATTTTGTCTAAGAAATCACGAAGCTCAAGTACAGTACGTTGCTCTTTCATCATCTTGTCGATTTGATCGCCAAGACCTTTAGCCGCCATACCTAAGTGAGTTTCAAGAATCTGACCCACGTTCATACGTGATGGTACACCCAGTGGGTTAAGTACAACATCAACTGGAACACCGTTTGCATCGTGTGGCATGTCTTCTACAGGCAAGATGTTTGATACAACACCTTTGTTACCGTGACGACCCGCCATTTTATCACCCGGTTGGATGCGACGTTTTACAGCCAAGTAAACTTTAACAACTTTCAATACGCCAGTTGTTAGTTCATCACCTGTAGACAATTTACGTTTTTTCTCTGCAAATTTCTCGTCAATTTCAAGGCTCTTCTCTTTCAAGAACACTTGAATTTGAGTTAAACGTTCAGCAATCGCTTCGTCGACTGGTTGGATTTCAATAAGATCAACCAACTCAAGACCAGACAATAACTCTTCAGTTAATTTGTCACCGCGTTTAGTTGTACCGCCACCGTTAGATTCTTGACCTTTCAATAGACGAACAATACGTTCACGAGCCGCTTCTTCGAAGATTTTGTATTCTTCTTTCAAGTCTTTACGGTAAGCATCAAGTTGTGCTTTCTCAATTGCTTGAGCACGTTCGTCTTTTTCAAGACCGTCACGTGTAAATACTTGAACGTCAATTACAGTACCTTTCACAGATGAAGATACGCGTAATGAAGAGTCTTTTACGTCAGCCGCTTTTTCACCAAAGATTGCACGAAGCAATTTTTCTTCCGGAGTTAACTGCGTTTCACCTTTAGGCGTTACTTTACCTACAAGAATGTCACCAGCAGTTACTTCAGCACCGATATAAACGATACCTGATTCATCCAATTTAGAAAGTGCAGCTTCACCCACGTTCGGGATATCCGCTGTAATTTCTTCAGCACCCAATTTGGTATCACGTGCAACACATGAAAGCTCTTGGATGTGGATAGACGTTAAACGATCTTCTTGAAGTACACGCTCTGATAGTAAGATCGAGTCTTCGTAGTTGTAACCGTTCCAAGTCATGAACGCTACACGCATGTTTTGACCCAATGCCAATTCACCGCCATCTGTTGATGGACCATCAGCAAGAACGTCACCACGTGCAACTTTGTCACCTAAACGTACAACAACGTTTTGGTTGATACATGTATTTTGGTTCGAACGGGTGTATTTGATCAGGTTGTAGATATCTACACCTGCTTCGCCTGCCACCATCTCTTCTTCGTTTACACGAATAACGACACGAGAAGCATCAACAAACTCAATACGACCACCACGTTTCGCAAGTACACACACACCCGAGTCATGCGCTACGTTTGCTTCCATACCTGTACCAACAAGCGGTTTGTCAGCACGTAAAGTAGGAACAGCCTGACGCTGCATGTTTGAACCCATCAATGCACGGTTGGCATCATCGTGTTCAAGGAACGGAATAAGTGATGCTGCTACAGATACAACCTGCTGAGCAGATACATCCATATGCGTTACTTTTTCTGGTGGAATACGTACAAATTCACCTTGGTGACGTACAGATACGAATTCTTCAGTTAAGTTACCGTCTTTATCGATACCAGAATCGGCCTGTGCAATCACAGTACCTACTTCTTCAATCGCAGAAAGGTATTCAACATCATCCGTTACACGACCATCAACAACTTTACGGTATGGAGTTTCCAAGAAACCGAAGTTATTACATTTCGCATAAACAGAAAGTGAGTTGATCAAACCAATGTTTGGACCTTCAGGGGTCTCAATTGGACATACACGACCGTAGTGAGTTTGATGTACATCACGTACTTCGAAGCCCGCACGCTCACGAGTCAAACCACCTGGGCCCAATGCTGATACACGACGTTTGTGTGTAATTTCAGACAACGGGTTGTTTTGGTCCATGAACTGAGACAACTGGCTTGAACCAAAGAATTCTTTGATTGCAGCAGCAACTGGTTTCGCATTGATTAAATCTTGCGGAGACAAGTTATCAGTTTCAGCTTGAGATAAACGTTCTTTAACAGCACGTTCAACACGAACTAGACCAACACGGAATTGGTTTTCTGTCATTTCACCAACAGAACGAACACGACGGTTACCCAAGTGATCGATATCGTCGACTTCACCTTTACCGTTACGGATTTCAACCAATGTTTTCAATACATCAGTGATGTCTTCGTTCGAAAGAATACCTTCAACTTCACGAGACTTCTGATCCGTACCCACTTCGTAAGGACGACCCAAACGACGGTTGAACTTCATACGACCTACTGGTGATAAGTCATAACGTTCAGAAGAGAAGAACAAGTTGTTGAATAAGTTTTCAGCAGCTTCTTTTGTTGGTGGCTCACCCGGACGCATCACTTTGTAGATTTCTACAAGTGCTTCTTCACGACCAGTTGTAGTATCTGCACGTAAAGAGTCCGCAATGAATGGACCACGGTCGATGTCATTAGTATAAAGTACGTTGAATTGTTTAACGCCGCCTTCAGCCAATTTCACCATAATTTCATGGCTAAGTACGGTATTTGCAGCAATTACTTCGCCATCACGTAACGTTACATCTTCAGCAACAATACGTTCATATAGGTATTCATCAGGAACTGAAAGTTTTTCAAGACCTGCTGCTTCCATTTGACGAACATGGCGCGCGTTAATACGTTTACCTTGTTCAACAATTGTTTTACCGTCTGTACCCACGATATCAAACTGTGCCATTTCGCCACGTAGACGTTCTGGAACCAGGTCAATTTGATAGCTACCCATATCAAGATATACAGGTACTTTTTCGTAGAACATGTCTAGGATTTGTTCGTTATTATAACCCAAGGCGCGAAGCACAACGGTCGCAAGCAATTTACGACGACGGTCAATACGAACATATACAAGATCTTTTGCGTCGAATTCAAAGTCTAACCATGAACCACGGTAAGGAATGATACGAGCAGAATAAAGAACTTTACCGCTAGAGTGAGTTTTGCCTTTATCGTGGTCAAAGAATACACCTGGTGAACGGTGTAATTGAGATACGATTACACGCTCAGTACCATTGATCACAAAGGTACCGTTGTCTGTCATAAGTGGCATTTCACCCATGTAGACTTCTTGCTCACGCACATCTTTGATTGTTTTAGTTTCGCGATCTTTAATGATCAGACGAATTTTTACACGCATTGGCGCCGCATAAGTTGAGCCACGAAGAATACATTCGCGCACATCAAATTCAGGCTTACCAAGACTATACTCAACAAATTCTAAAGCAGCATTGCCAGAATAACTTTCAATAGGAAAAACTGAACGAAATGCGGCTTGGAGACCGATATCTTCGCGGTTTTTTGGAGTTTTGCCGTCTTGAAGGAAAGTTCGGTACGAGTCGACTTGAATCGCGAGCAAGTACGGAACATCCATTACCTTGGGCAATTTACCAAAATTCTTACGGATCCGTTTCTTTTCGGTATATGAGTATGCCATCTGGAGTCCTCGGAAAGTAAACTAAGTCCGCCTGCAGAACGAACTTAGAAGGAATTACGCAGGCCGATATGGCCACCACTTTCACAAATGCTGCAATTTTTAGTGGTATTAAAACGCTTAACAATATTTTTTTACTGAAAAATATTGGTAAGCGTTTGGTTTTATAAATTATTTTTAATTTGTATGATTTTTATATCATGCAAACAAAAATCGAGCCGATTATTGTAACGCAAAAAGGCTGATGACCCAAGGGCCACCAGCCATTTTTTGGAGCCGATTATAAAAAAATCGACTCCCCTTAAGATTACTTAAGTGTAACTGTAGCACCAGCTTCTTCAAGTTTTTTCTTAAGTTCTTCGCCTTCTTCTTTAGAAACGCCTTCTTTAAGAACTGAAGGAGCGCTTTCAACAAGATCTTTAGCTTCTTTAAGACCAAGGCCAGTAGCTTCACGAACTGCTTTAATTACAGCAACTTTGTTAGCACCGAAAGAAGTCAACTCAACGTTGAATTCTGATTGTTCTTCAGCAGCAGCACCAGCAGCGCCAGGAGCAGCAGCAACTGCTACAGCAGCAGCAGATACGTTGAATTTTTCTTCGAAAGCAGAAATAAGTTCAACAAGTTCAAGAACAGTTTTTTCAGCAACTGCGTTTAAGATTTCTTCGTTTGTTAAAGCCATGAGAGTAACTCCAAATGGGTATTGAATGGTGTGTAAATTGATTTAAGCTTAAGCAGCTTCTGACTCGTTTTTCTCTTTGAGCGCTGTAATAAGGCGACCCAATTTTGAAATAGGAGCTTGAAGAACGCTTGCAAGCATAGTAAGCGCTTTCTCTTGGTTTGGAAGGTTCGCGATAACGCTAACTTCAGCACCTTGATAAACTTTACCGTCAAATGCAGCAGCTTTAAGTTCAAATGCTTTATTAGTTTTAGCAAATTCTTCGAACAAACGAGCAGCTGCGCCCATGTCGTCTTCAGAAGTTGAGAAAGCTAAGATTGTTGGGCCAACAAGGTTGTCGCTCAAGATATTGAATTGAGTATCTTGAAGAGCACGTTTAGCCAAAGTGTTACGAACTACGCGAGTAGCAACACCTAGTTTACGAGCTTCAACACGTAGAGCAGTTAATTGCTCAACAGTTAAACCTTGATAGTCAGCAACAACAGCAGCATACGCAGTAGAAGCAACTTCAGTTACTTCAGCTACGATCTGTTTTTTGCCTTCGATAAGAAGAGCCATTGTAAAACCTCCTAACGGTGATTTATACACCTATACAGATGCACTCCCAATTCGTTAGCTCATCACTGAACCAACACGCGGAGGAGGAACAAATCACACCACCGCGTCTACTCAGGCTGGGCTATTAAGAAGAAAGCATAAAACTCCCCTCGCCTGAGGTCTTTGACGCTGATAAATCTAAATTTATCAATTCAAAGTTTGCCTGAATCACGCAAAATACGACGGAGCGTTTCTTGCTTAATATTTAAAGCAGCGCTTCAAATATTACTCAGGGCTTTAAAATTCTGTAATAAGTCGAAACTTATTTAGAAACGTTTGCTACATCAACAACAAGACCAGGACCCATAGTTGAGCTTAAAGTGATCTTTTGGATGTAAACACCTTTAGAAGTAGCAGGTTTTGCTTTCTTAAGGTCAGCTACAAGAGCTTCAACGTTTGAACGAACAGCTTCAGCAGTGAAACCTACTTGACCGATCGCAGCGTGGATAATACCCGCTTTGTCTACACGGTAACGTGCTTGACCAGCTTTTGCGTTTTTAACAGCAGAAGCTACGTCAGGAGTTACAGTACCCACTTTAGGGTTTGGCATTAAGCCACGTGGACCAAGAATCGTACCTAACTTACCAACAACGCGCATTGCATCCGGAGCTGCAATTACTACGTCAAAGTCAAGGTTACCCGCTTGGATGCTTTCAGCAAGATCATCAAAACCAACAACGTCCGCGCCTTCAGCTTTAGCAGCTTCAGCAGCAGCGCCTTGAGCAAACACAGCTACACGTACAGTTTTACCAGTACCTGCAGGAAGTGTAGTCGCGCCACGAACAACTTGGTCAGATTTACGAGGATCAACACCTAGGTTTACAGCAACATCCAAAGATTCTTTGAATTTTACTGCTGGAAGGCCGTTAAGAACTGCAACTGCTTCTTCCAAAGTGTAAACTTTGTTAGCTTCAACAGCAGCAACAATGGCTTTTTGACGTTTAGTTAATTTAGCCATGTCTTATAGCTCCACTTCCAAGCCCATAGAACGCGCAGAACCAGCAATGGTACGTACACGTGCGTCTAAATCAGCACCAGTTAAATCTGGTTCTTTAGTAGTCGCAATTTCTTCTAATTGAGCACGAGTCAACTTACCAACTTTAGTTTTGTTAGGTACAGCTGAACCCTTTTGGATACCCGCAGCTTTCTTAAGAAGAATCGCAGCAGGTGGAGTTTTCATGATGAATGTGAACGACTTGTCGTTGTACACAGTGATCACTACTGGAATTGGAAGACCAGCTTCAACCTTTTGTGTAGCAGCATTGAATTCTTTACAGAATGCCATGATGTTAACACCACGTTGACCTAGTGCAGGACCGATTGGTGGAGATGGATTTGCTTTACCAGCTGGAACTTGCAGCTTGATATAGCCGTCAATCTTCTTAGCCATTTTTCAATTACCTCTGGGTACTAACGCCGTTAGGCTCCCCATACATTTAAGTAACGATACCGTTACAACAACAATGCCCGACTTATTAAAAATCGGGCGTTCATCCACCAATTTAAATTAAACTGATTTTTCGACTTGACGAAATTCCAGTTCAACCTGAGTTGGTCGATTAAATACATTAATCGTCAACGTTAAACGTGACTTATCGTATTCAACTTCTTCCACCACGCCTTTAAAGTCGGTGAATGGACCGTCAATTACGAGTAATTCTTCACCTGGTTCAAACATCGTCTTAGGACGAGGTGCTTCGCCAGTATTGCGTACACGTGCAAGAATCGCATCAGCTTCTTTTTGCGTAATTGGTGCAGGTTTTTCTGCAGTACCACCAATGAAACCTAATACTTTTGGACATTCTTTAACAATGTGCCAAGTTTCATCATTCATTTCCATTTCGACTAACACATAGCCTGGAAAGAATTTACGCTCAGATTTACGTTTCTTACCATCCTTCATTTCCACTACTTCTTCAGTAGGGACAAGGACTTCACCAAAGCTATCGGCTACAGCGCTACGCTGGATTCGATCATTAAGTGAGCGTAACACTTGTTTTTCATAGCCTGAATAGGCATGAATAATGTACCAACGTTTCATAGCTCTCTTACCCGATAATAAACTTCATTAACCAGCTCAAAGCATAGTCAAAGCACCATAATAAAATAGATGCCACTAAGACTACCGCAAGTACCTGCCAAGATGTGGTCATGGTCTCTTGCTTGGTTGGCCAAGTCACTCGACGTAACTCAATTCGAGCATCTTTCAACAATCGAACAAAGCCTTTGCCTTGATGGGTGGCGTATAATAAACCTAAAGCCACGATGATACAAGCCAAAATTACCCCAACACGGACCCAAACATCATTTGCTGGTGCCCAGTATGCTGGCAAATGTTGATTCACCATCATAGAACTACCGAGTAAAATCAACGCGATAACCCACAGAACATAGTCTAAAGGGGAACCAGAATTAACAACTTCAGCAGGATTATTTCTTTGAGGAATTGGCGCGTCGCTTAATGCGTCACGCGATTTATCATTCGACATTTTTGTACTCGTCGTAGGATTCGCGACTTATTATATGACCAGTTGAGCCAGCATCAAGCTTCTTTTTAAAAAAATTTGGCAGGCCAGGAGGGACTCGAACCCCCAACATTCGGTTTTGGAGACCGACGCTCTACCAATTGAACTACTGACCTGCAGAGCAAATCGAGAGTCGAAACTCTCGATCTGTACAAAGATAACTGTATTATATTATGCAGTTACTTTAGAAACAACACCCGCACCAACTGTACGGCCACCTTCACGGATCGCGAAGCGTAAGCCAGCATCCATTGCGATTGGGTGGATTAATTCTACTGACATTTCTACGTTGTCACCAGGCATAACCATTTCAACGCCTTCTTTAAGCGCGATCGCACCAGTTACGTCAGTTGTACGGAAGTAGAACTGTGGACGGTAACCGTTAAGGAATGGAGTATGACGGCCACCTTCGTCTTTAGAAAGTACGTATACTTCTGCGTCGAATTTAGTATGCGGTTTGATTGTACCTGGTTTAGCAAGTACTTGACCACGTTGAACGTCTTCACGTTTAGTACCACGTAGAAGAACACCACAGTTCTCGCCCGCACGACCTTCGTCAAGAAGTTTACGGAACATTTCTACGCCAGTTACAGTTGTTTTAACTGTATCTTTAATACCAACGATTTCAACTTCTTCGCCTACTTTCACGATACCAGTTTCAACACGGCCAGTTACTACTGTACCACGACCTGAAATTGAGAATACGTCTTCGATTGGCATAAGGAATGCTTGGTCGATAGCACGTTCTGGTTCTGGGATGTAAGAGTCAAGAGCTTCAACAAGAGCAACTACAGCATCTTCGCCGTATTGACCAGCTTCACCGTTAAGCGCAGCAAGAGCAGAACCACGGATTACTGGAGTGTCGTCGCCTGGGAAGTCATAAGTAGAAAGAAGTTCACGAACTTCCATTTCTACTAATTCAATTAATTCTTCGTCGTCTACGATATCGCATTTGTTTAGGAATACAACGATATAAGGTACACCTACCTGACGAGAAAGGAGGATGTGTTCACGAGTTTGTGGCATTGGACCATCAGTCGCCGAACAAACAAGGATCGCACCATCCATTTGCGCAGCACCAGTAATCATGTTTTTAACATAATCGGCGTGACCTGGGCAGTCTACGTGAGCGTAGTGACGGATTGGAGAATCGTATTCTACGTGTGAAGTATTAATTGTAATACCACGTGCTTTTTCTTCTGGTGCAGAGTCGATTGCAGCGTAATCTTTCGCTTCACCACCGAATTTTTTTGCACATACAGTTGCAATCGCAGCTGTTAAAGTCGTTTTACCATGGTCAACGTGACCGATTGTGCCCACGTTAACGTGCGGCTTATTACGTTCAAACTTAGCCTTAGCCATGCTTTTCTTCCTCGTTTACGTCGAACACAATTCTGAGTAAAACCCAGCTCCGACATATCGCCTAAAAAAAATAAACACCCAATACTTGAAAAGCAGACTAAAAAGCCTGCTTCTGGAATCTTGCGCAACATTTAAAGTTACTAAACTGTAAAATCTGGAGCTCTTATCGAGATTTGAACTCGAGACCTCTCCCTTACCAAGGGAGTGCTCTACCACTGAGCTATAAGAGCAAATATAAGCACTTCAATAGATATGGAGCGGGAGACGAGGGTCGAACTCGCGACATGTAGCTTGGAAGGCTACCGCTCTACCAACTGAGCTACTCCCGCACGATGTTGGTACAAACCACTTATTGAAGTCTTAAAATTGGTGGTGAGGGAAGGATTCGAACCTTCGAAACTTTCGTAGCGGAGTTACAGTCCGCCCCCTTTGACCGCTCGGGAACCTCACCATTTTACACTTACTTCAGTGTTGTTCTCTCTACTCACTCTCAAACTTTCTAAGATGGTGCCGGCACACGGATTCGAACTGTGGACCTACTGATTACAAGTCAGTTGCTCTACCAACTGAGCTATGCCGGCGTTTCTTAGTGTTTCGTACGTTTCGTATCGGAACGGTGTGCAGTTTAGCAAATCTTGAAATCCTTGCAAGTGTTTTTTCTAAAAAAAACGTGAAAAACTCATAAAATCAATCCATTTGATGATAATTCAACCGCTTTGATCACTGCGCGAGCTTTTATTTGGGTTTCATTCCACTCTGATTCAGGATTTGAGTCATACACCACCCCTGCTCCAGCCTGAACATAGACCTTATTTTCTCGAATTACACAGGTACGAATCGCAATCGACATGTCCATTTCGCCATGCCAGCCTAAATAACCAACAGCACCACCAAAAATTCCACGTTTTACTGGTTCAACTTCGTCAATAATTTCCATAGCACGGATTTTTGGTGCGCCTGAAAGCGTACCCGCAGGGAATGTTGCCTTAAAAACATCCAAAGCATCGACATCATCACGTACTTCACCTTGCACATTTGACACAATGTGCATGACATGCGAATAACGTTCGATCACCATTTGATCAGTCACGTGAACTTTACCGATTTTAGAAACGCGTCCAACATCATTTCGCCCCAAATCGATCAACATCAAATGCTCTGCAATTTCTTTTTCATCAGATAGCAAATCTTTTTCTAGCGCTAAATCTTCTTCTTTTGTTTTACCCCGTGGTCGCGTTCCCGCCAAAGGACGAACTGTTGCCACACCATTTTCTAAACGGGACAAAATTTCAGGTGATGAACCGACGATATGAAAAGGAATGTCATTTTCTAGTGTCTGCCCTTGCACCAAGAACAAATATGGCGATGGATTGAGGTGACGTAGTGCACGATAGACCTGCAAAGGCTCACCATCAAAATCTGAGACCATACGATGGCCCGGCACAACCTGCATCACATCACCGGCTTTAATGTACTCTTTTACTTTCGCAATAGAGTCAATAAAGTTGTCATGCCCAGTGATGGATTCAAACTGTGGTGCAGTATGCTTATTTGCTTTGAGTGCAATTGGGGTTGCCAAAAGTTCTTCTAGCTCATCCAATTGTTGCTGCGCCTTGGTATAGGCCTCAGCATCATTTACATCGGCATGCACAATTAAGAATAAGGTATCTTTAAGGTTATCAAAGACGATGACGGTTTTTGATAGCATCATCCAAATATCCGGAATCCCGACCGGGTCAGCTTCTGGAACGTTATTGAGCTTTGGTTCGATATAACGTACAGCATCATAACCAAAGTATCCAACCAATCCACCGGTAAAGCTCGGCAATGCTGGCAAATCTTGCTGTGTAGGCACTTTATATTGTGCTTGGAAGTCACGAATGTATTGAAATGGGTCGACACATTGTTGTTTTTCAACCGAGCCATCAGCATGTTGAACGGTCAACTGCCCTTCATTACACGAAAATACGGTGGACTCGCCCAAGCCAATAATGGAGTAACGCGCCCAGTTTTCGCCACCCTCTACAGATTCAAATAAATAGGCTTGTTTATGTTGTTTTAATCGCGCAAAGACAGACAGCGGAGTTTCTGTATCTGCCAAGCGCTGACGATATACCGGAATCAAGTTATATCCAGCAGCTTTCAGTTGTTCAAATTGAGTTTGTGTAGTCATCTCGGTCTCTATATTTCGCGTGGTCAATTTCAGTTAATTTCTTCTCATGCTGATTGAGTGACGCCATCGAAATACTACACACTTGCTCATTTTCACTTCCTTAACCCTACTTATTTCAACCCAATAATTCTTTTAAGTTATCGACCACGTGCTGCGGCTGACAATCTCGAATATTTTCACCATGATTATAGCCATAGCTGACCACAATACAATCAATACCAGCACGACGTGCTGCCTCTACATCATTGACAGAATCACCCACCATCAAAATTTGCTGTTTTGGCAAGGCATAATGTTCCGCACAATACTCTAGTTGCTTGGGATGTGGTTTACGCTCTTCAAAACGATCTCCACCTATCACATCATCAAAGTAATCATGCATACCCAGTGCCTGCACAATACTGCGTGCTGGTTGCTCTGGTTTATTGGTCACACAAATGAGAATTTTTTGCTCTGCTTTTGCCCAATCCAAAAACGCTAGAATACCGTCAAAGGGCTGCGTCAAGACACAAGGATCGGCATTGTAAATCTTTAGAAAAGTTTCCAATAAAAGGTGGTGCTGTGCGGCATCCACTTTCCCGGTCAAATATTCAAGTACGCTATGACAAAATAATGAAGTCCCTTTCCCAATCCAGTTTCGTACTTGCTCTTCTGTGACCAAAGGTAATTGCAACGTATTTAGACTCATATTCATCGCACGATGTAAGTCAGATGCTGAATCGACTAGCGTTCCATCCAGATCAAATAAAATCATTTGGCGTTCTGCTAAACGAACTTCAAACATAATGTCCCTCTATTTTTTTGTAAATTTTCCCCATAAAAAAGGCATGCCCATGCATGCCTTTCGAGGAATGTCTCGGTTTATTTAAACAACACCCATGCAATAATTGCAAGAATGATTAAAACAATGACTGAGATTAAGCCTACAGAGGCATTTTTTTGCGCTTCACGCTCTTGCTCTACACATGTCGCTGGAATTTCTACATCACATGCTTCATTTTTCGGAGCAGCAGTAATGTCAATTCCCTCAGGGATTGGCGCAGGTTTAGGCACACCCACATTGGTCGGCATACCATCACGAGTCAATTGAACTGAACCATCACGCTCTTTCAACTCTGGCATCCCTTGATCATTCATTTGTTGTGCTGCAGTTTTAACGATAGGCTCTTGTGTCTCAGTTTCAGACGTTTTAACAACAGGTTCTTGTGCCGCAGTTTCAGAAACCGCAACAGCTTCAGACGGCTGCTGAACAGGTGTAATTTCTTCTGTTTGCAACGCTTCAACGCTTTGTTCAATATCCGCTGGGATCTGAACAGCTTTAGCTGGAGCCAATAAACTAAACTTCACACTGGCAAACTGTACAATATCACCTTCTTTTAAAAGTGATTCACCAGTCAAACGGACATCATTAATAAACGTCCCATTAGATGAATTGAGATCTTGCAACCAGAGTGCTTGATCTTTCAGTACAAAGGCAGCATGTTTACGCGATACATCAGATTCTTGCAAAACAATATCTGCTTGTTGATGACGACCCACCAACATATCTCGCTCAATACTAATTTCTTGTCCTGTTAAATCACCAGAAATTGCTTGAATTTTCCAAGTCATGAAGTTAATTCTCTATTGCTCGTTTTTTTCATCATAGCATGCAGTGGTTTCAAAGCTAAACCACTCTGCTGTCTCACCTAAGGCGTGCCCGCCACTTTGCCATTCGGTACGGTAATGGTTTGGCGCTTCACTGCAGGTTCAATGGCGACTGGCGTGGAGACCACTGCCGCTGGCTGTGTCGTTTGTGGTGCTGTCGGTACCGTCTTATACACAGGGACTGGCGCTGTCCCTTTTGAAACAGGTATGCGCTGTTGATACACATCGTCCACATTTTCAGGTAATTTCGCAAAATTACCGTCATTATCCAGTGCCAGTTGCAGACTATAGAGCTGACTGTAACGCTGCTGAGACATTTTCTTCACATCAGCAGAATTTCCAACAATGGTCGGATGAATAAAGATCAGCAAATTGCGTTTACTGTTGGATTTTCCTTCCGAGCTAAAGAGTTTGCCCAGTACAGGAATAGCCCCCAACCCAGGAACCGATTGGCGTCCATGCAATGTATTGTCTGAGATCAAACCACCCAGCACAATCGTTTGTCCATGCTCTGCCAAGATCGAGGTTTTAATCGCACGTTTAGTCGTAACCAAATCCGAAGCTTGACCTTTATTGTCTTTTACATCAGAAACTTCTTGCTCCACTTCTAAACGCACAGAGCCGCCGTCGCCAATATGCGGCACAACTTTCAAGGTCACACCGACATCTTTACGCTCAATCGATGTATATGGATTGGCTGTGCCACCATTGGTGGTGACCGAACCTGTCACAAATGGAACGTTTTCACCCACCACAATATAGGCTTCTTCGTTGTCCATCGTCACAATCGACGGTGTAGATAATAAATTGGATTTGGTTTTTTCTTTTAAGGCCTGAATCATCGCACCATAGAGTTTGCGTGAACCATCATTGCCTTCACGATAATCACCAAGGACCAAAGAAGTACCGGCACTCACCGCGCTACCTGCACCCGCAGCGCCGCCAGTTAAATATCCTGCGGCAATATTTTTTAAACTCGAACCAAAGTTATCAAAGTTAATTAAGCCGATACCACTACTGATATCACCCAACGCCCATTGCACACCGAGTTGATCGGTATCCGTGCCTTCGACTTCAATAATCGCCGCTTCAATCAGCACTTGCTGACGACGAATATCCAGCTGAGAAATCGCAGATTCAATTTCACGCATGAGCTGCGGATCTGCTTTCACAATCAGTGCATTTTGTGTGGTATCGGCAATAATACTGACGCCATTGGCATTAAAACTTGAAATACCATTTTGCGTATTATTGGAAGAGTTATTGCTGTTGAGGTTAATACCTGAACTGGTGTTATTTTGTGAACTGAATGACTGTGAATTCGAGCTGTTATTATCATTCATTAAGCTGTTCATCGTGCTGCTGTTTGAGCTATTCGATGAATTCGTACTCGAAACAGCTTGCCCCGTGACCAAGCCTTGTAAGATTTCCGACAAGTTTTTTGCACTGGCATACTTCAAACGGAAGACTTTCAACCCACCCAATCGATCTGCCGCAGGTACATCTAAAGTTTCAATAATCTTACGAATGCGTTTACGTGTCGCTGTATCACCTTTAATGATAATGCGATTGGTTCGATTGTCCGCGATAATACGAATTCGTGACCCTTTCGGGTCTTTTGATGCGCCGGTCGAACTCATCGACTCTAACAGTCCAATCATTTCTTCGGCCTGACTCGATTGCAGCGTCACAGCTTCGATATCATTTTGACCCGTTCCATCTAAATTACGAATAATCGTTTCGAGCTGATAAATATTACTTGCACGATCTGAGACGATAAGCGCATTGGTCCCCGCCACTGCTGACAAATGTGCAAATTGCGGCATCAATGGGCGCAACGCTGGAATTAAGTCGTTGGCATTAGTGTTATCAAGCCAAATCACTCGCGTGACAATTTGGTCTCCAGACGCACGGTGGCGCGCATCATAAGGAATGCCCGAGCTTTTTACATTACTGTCTGGAACCAGTTTAATGGTGTTGCCCGATGGAATCGCCACTACACCATTCACATTCAACACACCGAGAAACAGGTCATAGACTTCATTTTTATTTAAAGGCTTATTGGAAATAACCGTTACATTTCCTCGTACCCGTGGATCAACTGCAAAATTTTTCCCCGTGATATCTGCGACTTCATTAATGAATGCCGTAAGATCTGCATCACGTAAATTGATTTTCCATGTTTGTGCATAACTTGCTGTGCTGACCATAGCAACCAAGGGCACCATGGCATAGGCAGCTAAAGTTGAACGGTTATTATTAAATAAAGCCATATACGCCTGTGTTTCCTAACCCTATAAAGTGATGAAACATCACTAAAAATCCTGTTGTATGGTCATCACTTGATCACCACGTTTGACTTCAAGTTTCACCTGCCCTTCACGGCGGGCTTGTTCTAATAATTGCGCCTCAGATTGTCCTGCACCGACTGCCTGCCCATTTAAAGACATGATGCGGTCACCCGGTTGCAAACCCAATTTATTTCTCAAGGCAGCAGGTGTTCGATTTGAAATCTCAAACCCACCATTACCTGATGGATTCACCCCCATTTCCTGCAGATATTGCTCACGATTTTCTTTCATGCGTTGTACGGCCTGACCAATCGCGGACTGCGTCGTGCCTTGCCCTGAATTTGCAGGATTAGCTGCATTTTGCATGCTGTTATTTTGCAAAGATCCGCCTGATGTTGCATTGGCTGTAGGGACAATCGGTTGATCTAATCCGTTTTCAATACCTTGGAACGCTAATTCACGCCGTGCACCATTACCCTGCGTTAAAATCACCTTATCCCAATAAACTTCAGCCAGTTGATATGATGAACCTTGAATGGTTTCTCCAACCAAGTAGCGATCTGAACTCTCATTGACTTTAATCACTGCCGACGAGTAGCGACTTGGCTGTCCAACCACCACACCTTGTAACACCATATTTAACTGCGCGTCAGCTGCTGAACTGCGGTTTTCCTGAAACAAGGCAAAAGAGCTAATATTAGGAACTTGCGTTTGCTGTGAACCCAATTCAACTCGGTCTAACTGCATGGCTTGTGGCGGTGCAATCAATAACCAAAATAAAGCGGCTAACTTCCAGCACAGGTACAAAATTATTAAAACCAAGACCACAGGTGCAAGTCGATCTGTTTGCTTCCAATTGATCTCGCGGATTTTTTCGAAATAGTCAGCCATCAGTTCACCCCACTCAATAGGGGTTGACGCGAACTAATCACATACGTATCTAATCCTGCCTTACCTTCATAGGAAGCAACATTCATCAAAAAGCGCTGGGTTAATTGCACATCCAACATGAGGTCTGGCTCAAGTGACATATTCATCATTTTTTGTTCACGTTGATCTCGAACATCAATCGACAATTTACCATTATCGTCTTTTAATTGAGCCAACATGGCAGGCACATTCATTGACTCTTGACGCTGTGCAAAGCTAAATGATAAATCCCCACCTGCCCACTGTATCTCGCCTGATGAACGACTAAATCCCTGTTGTGGCTTATATTTAAACTGCACATCTTTTAATTGAATGGCATTCATTGGCCATTGCCAATCGGCAAAACTTTTTAAGGTTTCAGGAGCAATTTGACCCTCTAAGTTTTTAATACTAATACTTTTACCAAAACCATACCCCATCACACCTTGTAGTTTGGTATTGCCACTATGAATTTCAACATTTGCACCTAAGCGCAATAAAATCAAATCCCACGGGCGCGTGTTCCAGTTTAACGAGCCTTTCAAGTTTCCTCGTGTCCAATCTGCTTGCCCGTGCCAAATATTGCCACTGACGTTATGTAGCATTTGGTTATTTTTATAAAACTTTGTAATGAGCCACGCTGCTGGTACTTGCAGCATAACGAAAATTAAAAAACTGATCGCAGCAAAAATGAGCCACCGAATATTATTAGTTTTATTGATCATCCCACCACAACCGATCCATCAATTTTTTTCCATCATTTAAACATTTTTCTTTATAGACACATTATGCATACTTTTTCTGCATAGCCAATTCAAAGAGATAAAAAAACCAGGCATTTGCCTGGTTTAATTATCCTGAACTCAGGATATGACGATTTCATGAATTGTTCTTAAATTAAGAAGTCTTCTAGTTTCGCGCCTTTTTCTAACTCAGCCACTAACCAACGTGGTTGTTTACCACGACCAGTCCAAGTGTCATCTGCATTAGTTTTGCTACGGTAACGTGGCTCAACAGCTTTACGAGTTGATTTTTTACGTTTGCTTGAACCAAATTCAAGGATTTGTTCAACGCTTAAATCTAAATTTTCTGCAATTTCAACAATACGGTTGTATGCATCTTCAATCGCTTGATCTTTTTTAGATGCAATCAGTGCTTCAGCCTCTACTTGAAGCTTCTTTAACTCTTCAACTGATAAATTACTAATATCAGGCATAATCTTTAACTCCGAAATTTCATTTTAATAATGCTTATGAAAACTCACTCATAATATTATAATAAAATTTTTATTCAATAAATAATTTTCATTTTACTACAATATTTTAACACGACTCCTTAAAATATATAAAGTTAAATTGTATTTAAATATTATTTCCCACTGAATTTTCTAAGGCTTTTATTTTGGTTTTAATATTTTCTGGAATAGAGGTTTTTTGTAGGGTAGTTTTATCCACGCACACAATAACCGCATCGCCTGTAGCAACGATTTTTTGTTGCTGTTCACTCCATAATATATAACTCATACGAAATGCACTATTTCTTAATTCTTCAACGCGCGTTGCCACTTTTAAAATATCAGGATAAACTACGGGGCTTAAATATTTACATTGGCTTGAAGCCACAACCGTAATCACAGACTGATTAAATATATCCAACTGATCTAAATAACCAATCCGCGCACTTTCCATATAACGATAATAATGCACGTTATTTACATGACCAAAAGCATCCATATCCCCCCAAGCTACGTGTTGAGTATGAATCAATGAATATTGAGCTAAATTTTCTTGCATATTATATCCTTATATTCTAATTTCCATAAAATTAGCATTATTTTCAAATATTAAATTTAATTGTTTGGTCAAATCTTCCTGCTGATTTAAAGCTGACTTGATGCGTAAATAACTCATTAATACATCATTTGGATATAATTCTAACAATGCATCTGCTTCAGCTTGACGTGCTGTCGCTTGGTAAATATTCCATTTTGCAAAACTAAAAACAGGCAGCGCAGGATACTTTTCTTCCCAACGTTGAATCTGCTGTTCTACAGCCACATAGTCAGGGTTTTGCTTCAGCATTTTTTGCTGGAACCACAAAAAGAACACTTCTTTGTTAAATTGCTGTTCCAGCAAATGAATGGCCAATTGCTCATGCTCCTGACTCATCTCTGGCATACGAGACAAGACTTTCAACCATAGCACCTTGACCGCATATTTACGCTCTGTAATTTGATCTTGCAAATCCAAATAACGCTGCTTTAAATGCTGTAAGTCATCGACATCAGCTTGATCAAATGCAGATAATAATTGTTCCAACCAAGCTTGTTTTGTCAGCTCATCTAAATGTCCATAACGTGTCGAACGCAAATACAACCAAGGAAACTGCAACGCAAACATGCCCCATAGCGTGGTTAAACGCTGCTCATAGGCAGTGCTGACTTTTTGCAACCATGGCGATAATTCATGTTGATTCAAAAATTCAAGATGCGTTAAAGCCTTTTCACCCTCTTGTTGGGATAAATAAATTTCAATCCGTTGCAATTCTGCAAGTTCAAAAGCCATTGGATTGGTCTGAGTTAATGCATTTAGTGCTGTTTCATATTGCTGCTGAATCCAATATAAACGCGCATCGATCACCCCTTTTAATAATCCAGACTCAGTAAAAGCTTGCTGAATAAAGTTTTTTTGATCTTGTGCAGCATTTAAAAGCCAAATGACAGCCAATTGCTCATAGGGATGTAGTTTATTAGAACTAAAGACTGTTTCAGATTTACGCTGTTCTCGACTTAAATAGCGTTTAACCGCATACCAAAGCATTTGCACGAACAAACTCAGTAGTGCCAGCAATAATGCTAAAAACCAAATATTAGATTGAACTTGCCATTCACGCCAGTATAAATAGACATAGCCTGCACCATGTCCAAAACTCAGCAAACTAATAATGGCAACAACCAATAAGCTAATAAATAAATAGGCCAATAAAATATGTTTCATAGTCGATTATCCTATGAGTGCCCGAGTATTTAATAGCGGTACAGAAATAACCGGAATGTCCTTTAATTGTTCTAAACGTTGGCGTATTGGTTTTAATGAAGCATCTGGCAATTGCTGCATAATTTGCATAATTTCAGTGATTTCTTGTTGAAATTGAGGATATTGTCCTTGATTTAAAACTTGCTGAGCCAAAATTAAACGTAACTGCATTTCTTTTAATACCAAGCTACGCTGCATTAATACGGGACTCGGTTGCTCGACCGATTCGACTTGAATCCATTTTTGCCAAAAAGAAAGACCCTTTTGCTGCTCTTTAGAACTATAGGGCTTTAATATTTCTTTTTCTAACAATTGATCGATCGATTGCAGGGTATTTTTCACTTTATCAGATTGCAACTGACGCTCTATCACATATTGCTTTAAGGTCTCACGATCTTTTTGAATCACTTGATGCAAACTCATGCGAAGTGCAGGTGCCAAGCTCAACTGATCTAATTGTTGGTCTAATTGGTTTAATTTTTCCAAAGCGACAGCAAATTGTTGTTGCTGCATGGCAAATTCAACCAAATCAAGTTGCTGGCCCACAACCATCATTGGCTCAATGCTATGGGTTGCCTCAGCAGCAATCGAAGTATTCGATGTCGTTGCAGCCGCCATCTCGGTCGCTGTGCCGCTCAACCGGCGTTTCAAAGCCACGACCTGATCATTCAAACCTGCATTGCGCTGTTGCAATAAAGTTTGTTGTTGCATCAGTTCGGTTTGTTGAGCATTGACTTGAAATAGGTCAAAACTGAGTTTAGCCAACCAAAGTACTGCGACAATGACCACGACGACAAACAACTTCTTCATGTATTTCCCTGCACGACCTGCACATGCTGCAATATGTGTGTCGCGTTTAAATCTTCGAGTTGAATAATTTTAAAATCTTTGTTCAGTGTTATACGACTTTGCTCAAGTAGCTCGAACAACCTTACACCTAAAACTAAAAAATGTGCATGACTCAGCACTGATAAATGCGACTGAATCAAGTCAAGCCAATTGAGCCAACTGGCCTCACTGGTGATCAACATACAATACGGAGATGACAACTGATGTTCAGAAATGAGTGTTTTTACTTTTTGAGTGGTCTCTTCCGGTAGATGGCGTTCGTATAGCACAAAATTAAGAATCTGAATGCCACGTGCTAGCAACTGCTGCATCATAAATTGACGACCACCTTCACCGCGCCAAAATGCAACGCAAGCCCCGGCCTCCAATTGTTCTAAATGGCTTAAAGTGAGCATTCCCTCCGAAGTTTCCACCTGCGGTACGACACTGCGAATACCATAATCAGCTAACTTTGCTGCGGTTGCGTCACCGACTGCAACCCATTGCATATGTTCGAGCTGATCAAGTGAAATGCCTGCCTTACGCAAACCTTGCATACCAAAGGTGACCGCAGAGGGGCTGACCACAACCAATACATCCGCAGCACTCAACTGGGCATAGCACCCCACTAATGCTTCTGACCATGCCCGTGGCTTGAGCTCAAGTAATGGAAGCTCAGCCACAGCAACACCCGCAGAGCGCAGCGTCAAGCTAAGCTGCGTTGCACGATCTGCTGGACGTGTATTGATAAAAAGCATGTATTAATACAGTGCCTTTAAAATTTCACCTGCACCTTGGGCTAACAAGTCTTGTGCCAATTTGACACCGAGCTGTTCAGCTTGTTCAGGAAGACCTACTTGCTGTGCTTTCAACAAGGTTTGACCGTCAACACTACCGACTCGACCTTCCAAATGAATCTGACCATTTTCTAAGGTTGCATAACCTGCAATCGGTACTTGGCAGCCACCTTCTAGATATGCATTAAAAGCACGTTCTGCACGTACACAAGAATTGGTCTCTGCATGCATTAAGGGCAAAATTAAATCCAATACAGCTTGATCTTGGCTACGACATTCTAGGCCCAATGCACCTTGTCCAACTGCAGGTAAACTCACAACAGGCTCAAGAGTATGACGAATACGCTCTGCTAAGCCCAAACGCTTCAGCCCTGCACTCGCCAAAATAATCGCATCATAGTTACCCGCATCGAGTTTAGATAAACGCGTACCCACATTGCCACGCAGATCAATAATTTCAAGGTCTGGACGTTGTTTTAAAATTTGGCATTTGCGGCGCAAGCTCGACGTTCCAACCTTCGCACCCTGGGGTAAATCATCAAAACTGTTATAAGTATTTGAAACGAAAGCATCTAATGGGTCTTCACGCTCACAAATCACGGCCAAGCTTAAACCTTCAGGCAAAGCCATTGGCACATCTTTCATCGAATGAACTGCTAAGTCTGCACGACCATCCAACAACGCCGCTTCTAATTCTTTTACAAATAATCCTTTTCCCCCAATTTTGGCTAAAGGGGTATCTAGAATCTTGTCACCTTGAGTCACAAAGGTCACCAACTCAACTTTCAAATTTGCATGAAGTGCTTCTAAGCGTGCACGAATATGTTCCGCCTGCCAAAGTGCAAGCGGGCTTTGTCGAGTTGCGATCTTAAGGATATTCATAAATTTTAAAATACAGTCTATAGGGCTATTATTCTAAACTTAACTTGCTCAGTTGAAAATGCAAGCTTAATTCGCAATGTGCTTTGACCCTTGCCCTATAATTTTTGTATTCGCTCACGTAAATTCGGTAAATGTCGACGGCTGACCGCCAAACGTTCTTCTAAATCTCGACAACGCACTTGATATTGCCCTGAGCTTATAACCTCTAAACCATCTAAAAAGCTCACAGACACCAAGGCATTGCGATGAATGCGTATAAAACGATCACCAAATTCATGCTCTAAATCTTTCAGCGTTTCATCAATGAGTACGCTGCCATTTTTGTGCCGAACAGTGACATATTTCTGATCTGCAAGAAAATAGTAAATATTTTCCACAGGTACCAACTCTACACCACGATAGGTCTTTGCCGCGATTTGATGACGGCTGATTTTAATTTCGTCCATATTTTCTTTTTGTTTTATCGTGCTCAATTGAGCTTGGGTTAATTTAGTTAAATGATCTAAAACCTGCTGCAATTCCTGTTGCATAACTGGTTTTAGTAAATATCCCTCTGCATTCGATTTAAATGCATCAAGTGCATGATGATCATATGCAGTGCAAAAAATAATAGCGGGCATGGGGTCTAATTCACGCAACAATTTCGCGCAAGTCAACCCATCCATTTCAGGCATTTGTATATCTAGTAAGATGACATCAGGCTCGAGGCTTTGAGCCAAGTCAATCGCTTGTTGACCATGTGAAGCTTTCGCAACCACTTGATGTCCAAGTTGAGTGACTAAACGTGACAATCGCTCTACTGCTAGAGGCTCATCATCACAGATTAGGATGTCCATTTCTCCTCCTTATCTCGTTAACGTCATTTATTTTTATTGGTCAACTGAGATTTCTATTTATATTGATATTGCACCACAGTCGTATACATTCCCTCGCCTGCGTAGGTTTGAAAAGTGACATGCTGACCATAATATGCCTCAAGTCTCTGTTTCACGTTTTCGATGGCAATACCATTCCCCTGACGTAATTTAATTGTATCCTGTGTATAGGGATTTGTAATAACGATATTAATTTGATTTTGTAATATTTCAATCAATATATTTATCGTACTCTTTGTCAAAATCTTTTCAACTCCATGAAAAATACTATTTTCTAATAAAGGTTGTAAAGTTAATAGTGGAATTTGTACTTGAGCGTATTGTTCAATACCTTCTAGTTTCCACTCCACCTTAAGCCGATCACCTAAACGCATTTGTTCAATGGCCAAATAACGCTGACACAGATCGATCTCATCTTTGAGACTTACCAACTTCAATTCTTGAAAACTTGCACGGAACAATCGAGATAAATTCAGTAGCATTTGCTCCGCTTTATCTGGGTCAATCGCAATCAAGCTAATCACATTGTTTAAGCTATTAAATAAAAAATGTGGATGAATCCGAGCTTGCATAGCCTGAATGCGTGAGTTTAATTCACTATGATGTTGTCGACCCCACTGTTCTCTTAAATATAAATATCGAAAACAAAATGCCCCAAGCAACACCCCATAGCTCAGATTTAAAACCACACCAGCAGTTAAAACGTCCGCACTCAAGCCAGTTAAACTGAAATTTCCACCAAAATAGATCAAAACATTTAAAGTTATGGTGGTGAATAACACCAAAGCTTGCAATAAAACAAACCCGCTAAACATGAGCATTTTCATGCTTAAACCACGCGTCTTACTCTGCAAAAGCTCTGAAAATGCAGCAAATGCCAATAAAATCCAGTTAATAAACAACATATGCTGCATGACACTGGAAAAACTTAAAGCATGCCACGATTGAGCTTGGGCCAAGGCCAAGACCAACGCCACGATATTGCCTGCAAGAAAAAGCTCCCACAAATAATGCCAACGGCCCATTTTTCTTGAAAATACAGAAATTGTCATAGGCCCAAACCTTGTCTAAAAGTTTGATCAACTTGCCCTTCGGCAACTGGGTTTGAATTTGCTATACTCTTGCTCAGTTCTATGCTTTTTATCTTATTGAGCCGACATGACCACATCTTCTAATTCCTCAAATCCGTCACAAGCCCAAACTTCAGGCATGTGGGGCGGTCGTTTTTCCGAAGCTACTGACGCTTTTGTTGCTGAATTTACAGCATCTGTACAGTTTGACCAACGCTTTTATAAACAAGATATTGCAGGTTCAATTGCTCATGCAACCATGCTTGCAAAAGTTGGCGTTCTAACTGAACAAGAGCGTGACGATATTATTAATGGCTTAAACACCATTAAAGCAGAAATTGAAGCGGGTAACTTCGAATGGCGCATTGACCTAGAAGATGTGCACATGAATATTGAGTCACGCTTGACTCAACGTATCGGTATTACAGGTAAAAAACTACACACCGGTCGTAGTCGTAATGACCAAGTTGCAACCGATATCCGTCTGTATGTTCGCGACGAAATCGATGCGATTTTAGAATTATTGAAAAAATTACAAAAAGGCATCCTAGGCTTAGCGGCGAAAAATACCAATACCATCATGCCGGGCTTCACGCATTTACAAACTGCACAGCCAGTGACTTTTGGTCACCATTTAATGGCGTGGTTTGAAATGTTGGTACGTGACTCAGAGCGTTTAATCGACTGCCGTAAACGTACCAACCGTATGCCTTTAGGTTCTGCTGCACTTGCAGGAACAACCTACCCAATTGACCGTGCATTCACTGCCGAATTACTAGGTTTTGAAGCTGTCGCTGAAAACTCTTTAGACGCCGTATCTGACCGTGATTTTGGTATTGAATTCAATGCGGCAGCATCACTCATCATGATGCATTTATCACGCATGTCAGAAGAAATGATTCTTTGGACATCGGCTCAGTTCAAATTTGTGAACATCCCTGACCGTTTCTGCACTGGCTCTTCAATCATGCCGCAAAAGAAAAACCCAGACGTTCCTGAGTTGATCCGTGGTAAAACTGGCCGTGTATATGGTGACTTGATGAGCCTATTGACCCTGATGAAAGGTCAACCATTGGCATACAACAAAGACAACCAAGAAGATAAAGAACCACTATTCGATGCAATCGATACTGTTCGTGGCTCACTCATGGCATTTGCCGACATGATCCCTGCACTAGTGCCAAACATTGACATCATGCGTGAAGCAGCGCTGCGTGGCTTCTCAACTGCAACTGACCTTGCCGACTACCTCGTTAAAAATGGCGTGGCATTTCGTGATGCACATGAGATTGTGGGTAAAGCAGTTGCTCTCGGTGTTCAAGAAGGCAAAGATCTTTCAGAATTAACCCTTGAGCAACTTCAACAGTTCTCTGACTTGATTCAGGCCGATGTCTTCGAAAAAGCATTAACACTTGAAGCATCTGTCAATGCACGTAACCACATTGGTGGTACTGCACCTGCTCAAGTTGAAGCAGCAATTGAACGCGCACACGCACGTTTAGAAAAACTTTACGCATAACTTTTTCAAGTTAAATGGAGTATTGATATGTCTCGACAAGTGTTTTGCCGTAAATATCAGGCTGAAATGGAAGGTTTAGACTTTGCACCATTCCCGGGTGCAAAGGGACAAGAATTGTTTGATACGGTATCTAAACAAGCTTGGCAAGAATGGCTAAAACACCAAACTACGTTGATCAATGAAAAACGTTTAAACGTGTTTGAAGCTGACGCGAAAAAGTTCCTTGAAGAGCAACGTGAAAAATTCTTCAGCAATGATGAATCTTTAGAAAAAGCCGAAGGCCTAAAGCCTGAGTGAGGATCAGTGGAGCACTGCTCCACCCGAACGCAAGGCGAAGGCTGTGCCTGAGCAGAAAAATAAAGCGCTGCTCTAAAAATTACGCAAGATAAACACCGAAGGTATGCGTAGGCTTTAATTGAAAAGAATCCCCAACCCTGGGGATTCTTTTTTATCCATTGATCAATTTTATTTAAACTTAAATAAATGAACTTATTATTTAAATAATGTTAATTGTATTTTTTCCATTACATATATCGATTTTTATCGTTTAAATCCAAACAAAACCTACCAAAGTTATTGGCCAATTTGTATCAAAAATTCTGAATGTAAATTTGTGATACATTTCTCAATAAAAAACAACATTACACTACAATAAACTCCATGTATTTCTAAATCTGCTTTCCTATAATAGCAATCAAGGAGATGGAAACATCTTCCATAATATCGATAAGTAACCCCGATTTTCCTTCCCAGATTTCCCCCAAAATCTGGGAATTTTTTTATCCAAAATTTGCACTAACGTCTCACATTTAACTTCAAGCTCTAATCAAATGAAGCGCTGTTCAAACTAGTCAAACCCTCAATTTTTTCTAAAAACTCGGCAATAAAAAAGCCCCGATCACGGAGCTTTTAATAACTACCTTTAAATCAAGGTTGCTTTAAATACGGCCATGCGGCTTTTAAATAAATAAACATCGACCATAACGTTAAAACTACGGCTGTATAGAGCAATCCATACGCCAACATTTCTAGGGGTTGCCAATTTAGCAAGAACACTGAAATCGCAATCATCTGAAATGCTGTTTTATATTTACCAACGGTTGAAACCGCAACACTGGTACGCGCGCCTAATTCAGCCATCCACTCACGTAGGGCAGACACCGTGATTTCACGTGAAATAATTACAATCGCTGCAAAGGCCATCGAAATGGTCGGTTGCCATTGCACCAAGACGATCAACGCAGTTGCGACCATCAGTTTATCTGCAACAGGATCGAGAAAACGTCCAAATGCTGAAGTCTGATTTAAACTTCTTGCAAGGTAGCCATCAAACCAGTCAGTGACAGCTGCGATCACAAAAATAGCAGTCAGCAATATATGACGTGACATGCTTGCAGCATGCTCACCCACGCCCATTGCAGGTGGCCAGTACGCCACCAACAAAAACACAGGAATTAAAGCAATTCGTGCCAATGTTAAAATATTAGGAATATTCAGGATTCGACCTGTTGTCATAGACACCCCAGTTTTCCCCTCATGCACGATGAAAATGCAAAATAATTTGAGGATTTATCCATCGTTAGTTGCACTCACTTTATACGAAATGCCCCTCAGTGTCACTAGGCAAACACCGTAACAGTCTGTCGCGCAATCGCTATCAACTGGTTATTTTCATCCCATAAATGAGCATATTCTGTAGCGTATCCATCCGCTGCATAATCGGTAAATACTTTATATTTAAACCAATTATGTAAGTTTGATTGCAAGGGATGTACATAGGTCAATGTCCACGTTAAAGAACTCGCAGGCGCCATGGTTTTGTACATAGGCAGTACACCGGGCGGCCGCATATCCATCGAGACCAGTAAATCAGCTACGGTCATCTTACGGTTATCGTGGCGTTCTGGATTAAAACGCATCCAACCACTAAAGTCAGGCTTTTTGCTTGCAGTACACGGATACTGCCCATCTACCCAGGCCAAATCCATTTGCTGAAAGCACTGGGGTGCAAGTGGATGATGTTCGGCAATCTTTAAGCTGCTCACTTCAGGAAAATCGGGTGCTTGACGCTCCTGATTGACGGCAATGCTTGATTCACGTGGAACACCAAAGCTCGCCAATAAAATGCTTTGTACGGCATCATCTTGCCAAAGTCGAACTTCGATAGTGGTGACGGATTTGCCCTGTCTTAAAATTTCCGCACTTAAACGCACGGGCGCCAATTGTACTGGCCCAACAAAGGTCACATTACAACTGAGTAAACGTCGCTGCGGATCGGCAATGGTGGCAACGGCTTTGTGCATCATCATGCCAGCCACTAAGCCGCCATAGATCGTACGTCCTTGCAACCATCCTTCTGGAATCTCAACCCATTCATTGTGTTCAATATGTTGATACAACTGTGCGAGTGACATCATCATCCCTGATCATATTTTTGATTTTTATATCATTGTATAAAAATCAAATGATGAGAATGATCAGTGACTCATGCGTCAATGAGCATTTTGGCAAATTAAGACTTGACGCGTCATCGATTGGGGCTAGTTCACTCTATTCATGCAGAATTTTATAAATGGTACGTGCCATCACATCGCCTAAGCCCGGCACTAGTTTTAAATCATTTTCAGAAGCTTTGAGTACCCCCTGAATGCCACCAAAATGGGTCAACAGATCCCGACGACGTTTTGGCCCTAAGCCCGGAATCACCTCAAGTACCGATGAGCCGCGCTTTTTATCTCGTTTCGCTCGATGTTTAGTAATAGCAAAGCGGTGGGCTTCATCACGAACCTGTTGAATCAAATGCAGGGCTTTATGGTCTTCGGGCAATTGAATTTTTTCACCATCGGTAAAGTGCAAAGTTTCCAAACCTGGTTTACGCCCCTCACCTTTGGACACCCCGACCATAAAGGCATCGAGCTCGAGTTCTTGCATGACTTCCATCGCCATGTGTAATTGACCTTTACCCCCGTCAATTAATAGCAAATCGGGCAGCATATGCTTTTTATAGCGGCGGGTCAGCGCTTGACGCATTGCAGCATAATCATCGCCTTCGGTGATGTCATTGATGGAAAATTGGCGATAGTCGCGCTTTCTTGCACCGCCAGCATCAAAGACCACACAAGACGCGATAGTTGCCTCACCCATAGTGTGAGAAATATCAAAACACTCAATACTATCAATCGGCCGCCCTACCACTTGTTCTAACTGATGAAAACGTTCATTCAATTCAAAATGATCAGCCAGTTTACCTTTAATGGCGTGCTGCACATTCATTTGTGCAAGCTCTTGCCACTCTGCACGGGTTTCACGCACTTTATGTTTGATTTGAATTTTTTTATCAAAGTGCTGATGTAGTGCATCTTCCATGTCTTTGCGATCTGGAATATCGACATTGATGATGAGTTCAGTTGGAATCTCATCTGCAACTTGAAAGTAGAAATTGGCAATGAAGTCCGAGAGCATTTGACCTAGATCATCACCCTGCATATCAGGGAAATAACTCTTTCCGCCGAGCATTTTGCCATTGCGCACATGCATGATTTGCACACAGGTCACACCGGCTTGATAAGCAATGGCAATGATATCAGCCTCACCTTTGACTTTATAAATCGCTTGCTGAGTTTGCACATCACGCAGCAGCGCCATACGATCACGATAAAACACCGCCTTTTCAAACTCGAGTGCTTCGGCCGCAGCTTCCATTTTCCCAATCAGCTCTTGATTAAGCTCTTTAGTGTCGCCTTGTAAAAACCGAATCGAGTTATTGACATCTTCTTTGTAATCTTCGGGTGAGATCAACCCCACACAAGGCGCGGAACAGCGTTTAATTTGGTATTGCAAGCATGGTCGTTTGCGCTGCGAAAAATAGCTATTTTCACACTGACGCACATTAAACAGTTTTTGCAGCACCACCAAAGTATCACGCGCGTTATAAGCACTCGGATAAGGCCCGAAAAACTTACCGGCCTGATGCTTCGCTTTGCCTCGCCCTGCGGCAATTCGTGGATAGGGTTTATCGGCTGAAATAAAGATATAGACATAAGACTTATCATCACGCAGCATGATGTTATACGGTGGACGATGCAGCTTAATCAGGTTTTGTTCGAGCAATAGGGCTTCCGTTTCAGAACGCACCACCAAGGTTTCAATATCATAAATACGGGCGACCAAGGCTTGCGTCTTGGGATGCTCAATGGTTTTCACAAAATAACTCGACACACGATTTTTTAAATTCTTTGCTTTACCCACATACAGCAACTCACCGTCTTTACCCAGCATGCGGTAAACACCGGGTAGAGTCGTCATATTGGCAAGAATTTTTTCAATATGTTCACGTGCGTTTTCGTTCACTTTTGCCTTGTTCCGTCTTCGATATTGCTCTTTGACATGATGTGATGCTTTTACCTACATTTTCAAGCAATCCCGCAAATTTATTGTTGCTCATAGCAATGATCTGATTGCTAAAAGCTATTAATGCAAAATTCTAAATTTGCTATGCTCAAAACATCACGCTTTAGGAACATGATGCATGACGAACGCCAATCCCGCCATCCATGTCGTACACCCGACAACTTCGACGCAGAGCACTGCTGAAAAAAACCGTTTGATGGGTAAGCCGCGTTTTCATTTTGAACCGCATGACGTTATGCAACGCTTAAAGCAACGGATCATTGGACAAGAAGCAGCATTAGACGAAATTGAAAAAATGCTGCATGTGGTCAAGGCTGATTTTTCCAGTCCTGAACGACCGCTCTCCGTAACATTAATGCTTGGACCGACAGGTGTTGGTAAAACCGAAACTGTACGTTTAATCAGTGAAGTGATTTATGGCCGACCTGATGCCTTTTGCCGCATTGATATGAACACGCTCGCACAGGAACATTATGCGGCTGCCATTACTGGTGCGCCTCCGGGCTATGTCGGTTCTAAAGAAGGCCATAGTTTATTTGATGAAGTTGCCATTGCAGGTAGTCATACCCGTCCGGGTATCGTGCTTTTTGATGAACTGGAAAAAGCGTCAACCGAAGTGCTTCGCGGCTTAATGAATGTGCTAGATAGCGGAAAATTAACCCTAACCTCAGGTACAAAAACCATCGACTTTCGTAATTGTATGATCTTTATGACCAGCAATGTCGGTGCGCAAGCAGCACAGCACTATTTGGATAAATTGAAGTTTCTACCAGAAAAAATTCAGAAGTTTTGCCTCAAGCGCATGCCTGTCAGCAGCATCATTGAAAAAGTTATGCAACGTCAATTTGACCCTGAATTTATTAACCGTATTGATCGTATTTTGCAGTATCAGCCCGTGCAAGATCATGCCTTACCGCGTTTGGTTGAGATTGAACTGGAAAAACTTAATCTGCGTCTACAACATCAAAAACGTAGTGTGTATCTAACCGCTACGGCCAAAGCATATTTCTACCAAAACCATGACATTCGCTATGGTGCGCGTCATTTGGCGCGAAAAATACGAGTAGAACTTGAGCCAATTTTGGCGATGTATTTTTTACAGTATCCTGAACAAACTCAATTACACTTAGATGCACAACACGACAAGTTGGTGATCACCGACGAACTTAATTCATAAAAAAGCACGTGATCGCGTGCTTTCTATTGATTTTAAGCAACCAAATTGATAATCAACTTAAGTTGATGCCCAATGCCTGCGCAAAAGCTTGCTGGTCTTTGGGTGAAACCATGACAAATTTGGCTTTCCCCTCCTGCACATATTCGATTTTTAAACGTTTAATGGAAAGCGCAGGTGCCGCAGACAAATCCTGACTTGCACTGATGCGTTGGATATCCTGCAAAGGAATCTGCCAACGTAGAAACATGCTACGGATGTTTAATTCTGTAGCGGAAATTTGATAACGTGTATTGAATATTGGCCACCACAGCAGTAATACGGTCAAAATATACACTGCGGTATGAAGAGGGTATTGTTGCATCGTGCCTTTGGCTTGCATGGTGAGTAATAATTGAATGAGTAAACCGCTCATACAAACAATAAACGCCACCACCCACCAATCTTTTTTTGAACGAAAAACTTGCATCTTATCCCCCATCAACTGCTTTTATTCTATACAAGATTTTGAAGGATGCATCTGCTATTTCAGCTTTATTTTTTGCAGGAAATAAGCGTATTTATCACATTACTTTCAAGAATATGGAGATCCATTTCGCTCAAGTTTCGCTATTCATCAATTGTCATTTTTGGCGTTCTTTACGCTCGGATCATGCTTCTTTCGGCAAGGGTTGTTCCTGCAAACGTTTATAATTCTTTTTCTCTTGATACATTTTTGCATCGGCTTGTTGTACCAAACTCATGGCATCTACATAGCCTTGCTGATGGTCTGTTTGACACAGCCCAATACTTAAACTTAAGCCTGCTTCCATTTCAGCCACCGCTTCTAATAAACGCGGGATAAAACTCCCTTCCACATGCTTTTCACTGCAACCAGGCAAGACCAAACAAAATTCGTCTCCGCCATAACGGAAGCAATGATCATCTAAACGTGCAACCGACTTTATGGCCGCAGCAACCGTTTGTAGTACCTGATCTCCACGTGGATGACCTTGTTCATCATTGATCTTTTTAAAATCATTGATATCAATAAACACTACTGTTACAGGTTCATGATTACGCTGTGCGGTATATAAAATACTGGTCAATAAGGTCGATAAATGCCGGACATTTAAGAGTCCTGTTAATGGATCGCGCTGTGAAAGTTCTTCCATTTCTTGTGCACGAAACTCTAGCGCATGCGCATACTGTTCCATTTTTTCACGGGAGATCTTCACCTCATTAATCAAACTCCACACATAGGTTTCCACCACCAATGTAGTGTCGAACATAAAGAGCTTTTCCAAGGTGTTAATAATCCGCTGATACTGTTCCGTATCATTAAAGGTACGCTGAATTAAGCGGAACAACATAGTCTTTAGAGTATGCACCGCAGAGAGATACAATTTCGGCTCTACACCTATACGCTTATGAACCAAACCAATCCGTAAACGGTTATTCACATAAGCGCTGTCATAGCGTCCCGAAAATAAGTCCAATAAATACTGGTGCTGCGCGCGTTGCAAACGCTTCAAGGTATCAAGATCACCAATCAAAGTGGCAATTTCTGGAATTGAGGTCTGATTTTCATAAAATTCATCGACCATACTGTCGAGGATCGGCGCCACAATTCCACCAATCGAAGCCAGTTCCGCCAGCTCTAAATCAGTCAAGCCAAGCAACTGTTTACGTCGTTCTATATCTTGCATCGAAATATGCATTTGATGCATCAATGTTTGGTTGGTTGCTTTCATGAATCGGATACCCTTCCCGCCAAATCAATCCCTTCAAGCGTTTACACTGGGTTTCTATGCAGTAGGTCTTCATGCCTGCATGCAAAGCTTCAACCGTTCACCTTTGGGTTTTGGCTATCATTGATGATGACGCTTTTCTTTCAGCTCAACGGTTTTGCATGGGCTTAAGTTCGGACGTCAACATCATATTCCTCGTCTATTGGCTCACTTTTTCTGGCTTATTCTGGTTCTAGCTTATTCTGGCTAACACTATTTCTGCTTTTGGCTGATTTGCTCTGCATAATTATTTTTATTCTGCTTGCACGATAACTGATATTTCGCTGACTGTCAGCATAAAAAAACGCCCCTAAGGGCGCATTTTTTCAATATTTATTCTACTTTTAAAATAAATATGGACGTACAAAAATCAGGAAGAACAGCCCCAACATCAGGAACCACTTTAAAAAGTAATACAGTGAACGATTGGTTTTTTTCAAGGCTTTGGCTTTTATGCGAATTTGATAGACATAGCCAAACACTTTATTTAAACCACCTGTTTTATCACCGCTTTCATTGGGTGAACTCGCAGCAGTCATGACATTTTTACCAAACCAATGGTTAAAAGCTTCCATCCACTTTGACTTTAATGGCCGTTCAACGTCTGCAAAGAAAATGATCCGGTTCTGATCCGTTTTATTTTCAGCATAGTGAATATAGGTTTCATCAAACACCACACTCTCGCCGTCACGCCATGAGTACCGCTGACCATCGACATCAATAAAACAGCGGTCGTCATTGGGCGTCAGTAAGCCCAAGTGATAACGCAATGAACCGGCATAGGGATCTCGATGACGGACTAAACGACTGTCAGGCGCCAACTCGGTAAACATCGCAGCTTTAATGGTGGGTAGGTTTTTTAATAAAGCCGTAGTTTTTGGGCAAAGTTCAGCAGCCGAAGGATGGGCTGAGTCATACCATTTTAAATAAAAGCGTTTCCAACCTGTTTTAAAGAACGAGTTAAATCCAAGGTCATCATAAGTACTCGATGCTTTGATGCCCCCTTTTTCATACAAGGCCTTGGCTTCATCACGAATCATTTCCCAGTTTTCATCTAAGACTTTTAAATCTTTAAAATGCTGCGTGTCGATATAGGGTTGACTCGGCACTTTTGAAAACATGTACATGAGAAAATTGATCGGTGCGAGTAATGTCGAATGATCAAAAAACTGACGATAAAATGAATGACGGACTTTACCGCGTTGCTGGATATAAAACGCAGAAATGACAAAGACCGCCAGGATAATCCACTTAATCATATGAGGACCTGGTGCTAATAAGCATTGTGCTTAATGAAAAATTAACTTTTGAGAACGCGGCGAGTATAGCATAGTGCTCAGTGACGCTTAAATAAGCAGCATAGAACACTGTGTCTCACCAAAGATGAATGACAGTGGCAAAAGTAAATTGACCATTCTGCCGAAAAATACACTTGCTTTTTTCTTGAATTTTTCTTTCGCATCTCAATCTATAGCTTACATTTATAAAAAAATGTGAACTGAAACATAAGCTTCAACATATTTAATTAGAGCGATAGCGATTAAAGGCAGATCCGAAGGCTATTTCCAAAAGAAATTTTGATGACCCTAGCGTCACGGCTTGATACAACTTGTTATGTTCTTTTTAGATATAGTTATCGTAAGATTAGCGAGGCATAAAGTGTACGCAGGAACCGCGTACTCGCTTCACAACATCAACTTAGAAGTCCTCCAAAATAAAGGAGATCAGGCATGATCCACGCTGGCAATGCCATTACCGTCCAAATGCTTTCGGACGGAATTGCAGAATTCCGCTTTGACTTACAAGGTGAGTCGGTCAACAAATTTAACCGCGCAACAATTGAAGATTTTAAAGCTGCAATTGACGCTGTTAAAGCAAACGGTGACATCAAAGGTTTAATCGTTACTTCAGGTAAATCTACATTTATCGTGGGTGCAGATATCACTGAATTCGGTGAAAACTTCGCTCAAGGCGAACAAGCGATTGTGGATTGGGCATTGCCTGTTCACGACATCTTCAATGCGTTTGAAGATCTAAACGTTCCTAAAGTTGCTGCAATCAATGGTATGGCATTGGGCGGCGGTTTTGAAATGTGCTTAGTGTGTGACTATCGTGTGATGTCAGATGCTGCACAAGTTGGCCTTCCAGAAATCAAACTGGGTATCTACCCTGGTTTTGGTGGTACGGTTCGTTTAAGCCGCGTGATTGGTATCGACAATGCGGTTGAATGGATGGCAATGGCTGCACCGAAAAAGCCAGCTGCTGCGCTCAAAGACGGTGCTGTTGATGCAGTTGTTGCTGCAGACAAACTACAAGACGCTGCAATTGACCTTGTAAAACAAGCGATTGCTGGCCGTGTAGACTGGAAAGCAAAACGTCAAGAAAAATTAGATCCTGTTAAATTGAACATGCTTGAACAAATGATGGCATTCAATACAGCGAAAGGTGCAGTTCTTGCAAAAGCAAATCCTGCTCAATACCCAGCGCCAAAACTTCTTCTAGACTCATTACAAGCAGGTGCAAGCCTTCCACGTGATGAAGCATTGAAAATCGAAGCGCAAGGTTTTGCTAAAGCGGCTGTGACTCCACAAGCAGGTGCGTTAATTGGTTTATTCCTTAACGACCAAATTGTGAAGAAAACTTCGAAGAAATATGAAAAAGGTGCACACCCTGTCAACCAAGCAGCTGTATTAGGCGCGGGTATCATGGGTGGTGGTATTGCTTACCAAGCGGCAAGCAAAGGCACACCAATCATCATGAAAGACATTGGTAACCCACAACTTGCTTTAGGTATGAAAGAAGCTAATGGCTTACTGACCAAACAAGTTGAACGCAAGAAAATGAAACCTGCTCAAATGGGTGAAACTCTTGCGCGCATCCGTCCGACTTTAAGCTATGACGAATTCAAAGAAGTGGACATCGTGATTGAAGCAGTCACAGAGAACCCGAAAGTTAAGGGTATCGTACTGGCTGAAACTGAAAAAAATGTTCGTGACAATACGATCATTGCGTCTAACACATCAACCATTTCAATCACACGTTTGGCTGAAAACCTACAACGTCCTGAAAACTTCGTAGGTATGCACTTCTTTAACCCAGTTCACATGATGCCATTGGTAGAAGTGATCCGTGGTGAGAAAACATCTGCTGAGGCAATCGCAACGACTGTAGTTCTTGCTCAGAAAATGGGTAAAACACCAATCGTGGTTAACGACTGCCCAGGCTTCTTGGTGAACCGCGTATTGTTCCCTTACTTTGGTGCATTTGACCTTCTATTGAAAGACGGTGCTGACTTCCAACAAGTCGACAAAGTCATGGAAAAATTCGGCTGGCCAATGGGTCCTGCTTACCTCATCGACGTTGTGGGTATCGACACAGGCGTACACGGTGCGGAAGTAATGGCAGAAGGTTTCCCTGACCGCATGAAGCCAGACTACAAAGGCGCAACTTTAACCATGTACGAAAACAAACGTCTTGGTCAAAAGAACGACGTTGGTTTCTACAAATACGAACTTGACCGTAAAGGTAAGAAAGCCAAAGTGGTTGATCCTGTGGCTTACGAACTTGTGGCTTCTGTTGCAACTGCGGAAAAACGTGAATTTGACGCTCAAGAAATCATTGACCGTATGATGCTGACTTTCTGTAACGAAACTGTTCGTTGCCTAGAAGACAACATCGTAGCGACTGCTGCTGAAGCAGATATGGCGATGATCATGGGTGTAGGTTTCCCTCCATTCCGTGGTGGTCCATGCCGTTACATCGACCAAACAGGTGTCGCTGAATACGTAGCGCTTTGCGACAAATATGCGTATTTAGGTAAGGCTTATGAAGCGCCACAAATGTTGCGTGACATGGCTGCTAACAACAAAAAATTCTACGGTTAAGGAGCAACGTGAATGGCTACTTTAAATCCACGTGACGTTGTCATCGTTGATGGCGTACGTTCAGCAATGGGTAAAACCAAAAATGGTATGTTCCGTAACGTACGTGCTGACAGCTTATCTGCTGAATTAGTACGCGCGCTTGTTGCTCGTAACCAGTTTGATACCAATGAAGTTGAAGACGTTATCTGGGGCTGTGTAAACCAAACCCTAGAGCAAGGTATGAACATTGGTCGTAACATTGCATTGTTAGCAGACCTACCACGTACTGTTGCAGGTCAAACAGTGAACCGTCTTTGTGGTTCTTCTATGCAAGCAATCCACACAGCGGCTGCGCAAATTGCAACCAACCAAGGTGATATCTTCATCATTGGTGGTGTAGAACACATGGGTCACGTTGGCATGATGCACGGCATCGACATCAACCCTGAAGCGTCTAAGCACTATGCAAAAGCATCTAACATGATGGGCTTAACGGCTGAAATGTTAGGTCGTATGAACGGTATTTCTCGTGAAGAACAAGATGCGTTTGGTGTTGAATCACACCGCCGTGCTTGGGCTGCAACACAAGAAGGTCGTTTCAAAAATGAAATCGTGGGCGTTGAAGGTCACGATGCAAATGGTTTCAAAATCCTGTGCGATATCGATGAAGTGATTCGTCCTGATGCAAACCTTGAAGCGTTCCAATCGTTACGTCCAGTATTCGATCCGAAAGGCGGTACGGTAACTGCTGCAACATCTTCAGCTTTGTCTGATGGTGCTTCTGCAATGCTGCTGATGTCTGCTGAACGTGCTCAAGCTTTAGGTCTTAAGCCACGTGCTGTCATCCGCTCTATGGCAGTTGCTGGCTGTGATGCTGCGATCATGGGTTATGGTCCTGTACCAGCAACTCAAAAAGCACTTAAACGTGCTGGCTTATCGATTGCTGATATTCAAACTTTTGAATTGAACGAAGCGTTCGCAGCACAAGGTTTGTCTGTTCTTAAAGGCTTAGGCATTTATGACCAACAAGACCGTGTGAACTTGAACGGTGGTGCAATTGCATTGGGTCACCCATTGGGTTGTTCTGGTGCGCGTATCACAACAACATTGTTGAACGTAATGGAACAGCAAGATACGCAAATCGGTCTTGCGACTATGTGTATCGGTTTGGGTCAAGGTATCGCGACCATTATCGAACGTGTTTAATTTTTAATTAAATACTGAGATAAAAGAAACCCCGTTTAGTGCGGGGTTTTTTATTTGTTAACTAAACTCGCATGAATAATACTAGAAGCCCCTTCTCCCTCTGGGGTGAGCAGCATGCACCACAAGAGGATGAGGGGAAATTTTTCATATAAATCCTATCCCTGAGCGGTATTCTGCGCAAGTCTCCTTAAAAGGAGAGGGAAATTTCATAGTGCAATAAATTTTGTTCAAAAATCTTCAACAAAAAACCGTGCTAAACAAACCGTAAAAACGCCTCAGCATATTTTTAAAGTTAATACGTTAATTCTCGATTTTCAGCGATTTTTGAATTATGGTAAGGCCTGAACCAAAACTTAAATATGCATAATAATGATAAATAAACGACTTCTCTACCTCTTAAAGATGAGCTGCCTAAGCACTTTTATTTTTCTTACAGCTTGCGTTACAAATAATCAAATCGGTGAACTCTCCCGTGATCTGTTTCAAAAATACGAAACAAAATATGCATGGAGAACAATCCTTGAAGATGATGTGATCGCATTTGGCAAACCCGCTAAAGCAATACCCAATGAACCAATCGATAGCATCGTAGTCGCAGGCAATAAATACAGCTATGTGATCAATAAAGGCGGTGCTGATTTTATTCAACTGATTAGCCAACTCAATCCACAATATATTCGTCTCCATCGAGAACTTGACTTTAATTCTCCGAGCCCGAACAGCACTAAATTTAGCGGAAGCTTTAAATTTTATTATGCGCCTCCCAATGGAACACTAAGTCCTACGGAAAGGGCATTATTCAACCAATATGGCGTAGCACCATGTGATTGTTCAAAGGCAGAACAGCAAGATCATCTCTTTAACTTAGAAATTGCAGGTACGGTTTACCCAAAAGTTGCGAATGCCGCAGATTTAAAGCCCTTAAGCCATCCCTATAAGATCCGTATCCAGCATTACGAAGACCAAAGTGGCTATGTTAAAAAGTCAGGGCAGGAAAAATTGGCAGAATTACCACTATTACCTTTAACACTCACAATCGACATCATTCAATTGCCTCTAAAAGCTTTGGGCTTTATTTATCAGCCTTAAATCAGAGTATAATCATATTCAATTGGTTGAATTTTCTAAGTACACATACACCCTGACTAGCTCAAAAATGGTTCCCTTTTTCCAATTTAAGTAAAGTAAGTGTTGAGTTGATCACCAATCCTTCAACTCAACATCCTACAATTCTTGGCTTAAATTTTCTGCGCCAACAAAGTCGCAAAATGCTGTTGAATCCGCTGCCCTTCAGCATCCACCCGATGCAGCTCACCGACATTTTCATTGTATTTCACAATATTCCAGCCCTCATACAAAGCATTTAACTCTCCTGCTTTAAAGCTAAATGGAAAGTCAGGCTGCGCAGGTAAATCAGGTGTATCCATAGCGCAAACTATCAGGTTATAGCCATTTACACTTGTAGCTTGCTGCATCTGCTGAATCAGTGGCTTCACTGTCTTGGCCTCTAAAAACATCATCACCACGGTACAGCAAATAAAGTCGTATGTACCTGTAATGCTTTGGTCTGCATTTAAATCACGCTGCTGTACATGAATATTTTCAATACCTTCCGCAGCGATCACCTCTTGCAGCTTGTGCAAACTGTGTGGATTGACATCCCATGCATCCACCTCAAAGCGCTGCTCAGACAGCTGACTTAAGTACAGCGAATTACGCCCCTGCCCACAGCCGACATCCAAAGCACGACCACCTTGCAAATATGGTGTTGCTGCCAAAATTTCTGAATGTGTTGGACTGAGCTGATACTTCTTATAAAAATAGTCCTGTGCTAAGCAATAAAAACTCAACTGACATTGCACATCGTCACTCGCAGACACAATCTTGTGCCACGCCTGCGGTTCGATAAACGGCGGTGGCTGATCTGGGCTAAATACATGCGTGGAAAGGATATTTCCAGACGCATCTAACATGGCAAAGTTCACTTCACCTTGCAGTACGGTGAGTTTTGCCCAAGTGCCTGCTTTGGTATTGTGCTGTTGTTTAAAACCTTGTGGAATCGACTGCTGCGTCCACACAGGGAGCTGTTTATAACAAATAAGCTGCTGCATCTGTAGTTATCCCTCATGCGACTTTATTTTTATGCCATACCAATGGCAGAAATATATATTCACAATAACGGCTTTAACAGTGATTTTAAATCAGCTTTGAATTGAAAATTTCGAATGCTGTGCAATGCTCGCTGTTTTTGTTTGTTTTTCTGCGTAACACCATGTTATCCGTTTGTAACATTGGTGGAATATTCACACAATCAAATCCCTCACTCTGTGCCGTGTAACCTAAGCGCTGTTGATAAGGCATAAAATTTACAATGCCTTATTTTAACTAAGTTTTATAGAGTGATGACTATGAACGCGATCAAAACTACTTTAGCTGTTGCTTTAGTTGCTGCTACAACTTCTGCTATGGCAACTACTGCTGTAGAACAAAAATCTGCGACTGCTGTTGAAGCTGTAAAAGCTCAAGCTGCACAAGCGAAAACTGCAACTGTAGCTGCTGCTCAAGCAACTAAAGATGCTGCTAAAACTCAAGTGGCTGTTGCAGAAAAAGCGACTCAAACTAAAACTTTAACAGTGAAAGAAACCACTAAAGCAAAAACTGCTGACATGAAAAAAGCAGTGGTAGAAAAATCAGCAGCAACTAAAGAAACTGCAGTTGCAGCAAAAGACGCGACTGTAGCAAAAACTGTAGCAACTAAAGATGCTGTCGTTGCAAAAACTGTTGAAGCAAAAGATGCAGCTGTAGAAAAAGCAACTGATGCAAAAAAAGCTATTGAAACTAAAACTGAAGAAGTAAAAGCTGAAGCGAAAAAAGACTGCGCTAAAAAATGTGCAGAGAAAAAAGCTGAAGCAGCAAAAGCTGAGAAAAAAGGTTTCTTTTCTTGGTTCAAAAAAGCAGCTTAATCATTGATTAAATGCTAAAAAAGATGCCTTCACGGCATCTTTTTTTTGCCCATTTAGACTGCAATACTGCTTTCTGCTAACGGAATAATCTTTTGATAAACAAACTGATTTTTCCCTTGTGATTTCGCCTGATATAGGCAGGCATCGACATGCTGTAGAGTCGTGGAGTAATTAGACAAACTCAACTGTTGAAACTCGGCCAAGCCCATACTAAAGCTGACATCTAGCCTTAATTGATCTTTTCGAAACGGTACATGTTCGCAGCGTTCCAAAATTGTTTCACACAACATTTTACCCTGCTCCAAATCGGCACCTTCGAGCAAAATTAAAAATTCTTCACCGCCCCAGCGACTGATAAAACTCGCGCGTGGACTACAATTTTTTAAGATTTTTGCCAAATGCACCAAAACACTGTCCCCCATTTGGTGCCCATATTGATCATTAATTTTTTTAAAATTATCGACATCGAGCAAAATGACACAGCCTTTATCAACCGCACCCTCTATAAATATTTGTTCTTTAAAGGCATGGCGATTTTTCAGCCCCGTCAATTCATCGCAAAAACTCACACGTTGCAAAGCCAAATACAGGCGTTTATTTCGTGCATACAGCTCACAAATAAACAGAAAAATGATCAGATAAATACCCAATGCCAAACGATAAGAACTGATCCGCGAAAGCATATGTACTTGTGCATCTGACCAATATTCCCCAGCCAATGGCATGGCACCATACCAACCACAGATCAGCGTCATTAAGCCAATCAGCCAGCAAAAGGTTTTGAGGTCGTATTTGATCGCGTAATAACACATCAATAAAGGCAAGACCATGCAAGCATAGAAGATCTGATCATTTGAGATCACATATTGGACGGCCAGTGCCACGATCAGATAGCCATAATCCACCCACGGCACATTCATCCAGCGCTGAACACCAAACAGTAAACACACCACAGCCAAACTTGTTGCAAATTGCTCTAGAAAATAATCAACAAAGGCAAAGTATTGGTTGTCCATCTGAAAGCACGCCACAAACAAGAGACTGCCTGCAAAAGCACTCACGATACTCGGAACAGCTAACATTAGGGTTCGCTTAAAGCGGCGTTTTTTTAAATGGCTCAGCGCTAAATAGGCTTTAATAAATACCCAAATCTGAAATGCCGAAATCGCACACAGGAGAAATTTATCTTCTAAGATTTTGGCAGGATTGACCATCAGCGAAGCCACAAAGATCGCACTAAAAGCATAGAGCACGATCAGTAAATCGTGGCTTAAATGCTTCCGCATTAAAATCATGCCATAGGCAGCAAATGCATTTACCACCCAAACAGGGCTAATGAATAATTCATAGGTATAGCCTATCGACACCAATGAAACCGCACATATGGCAAGCCATAGCAGTATTAATTTTTTCATACGCTAAAAAAATCATCTCTAAAGATGGCGATAAACCTTTCATTCAAAGCCAATCGGTCTAAGGTTAGAATGTTTGCAAGTTCAATACAGCTCAGCTTCTTATGAGTTATGGGCTGCTGGCTAAAAATTTATGTTTAAATTTTCGGCGTATTTTAAGTGATTTAAGTCACACTATTGGTTGATAGTTGTATTAAATTTGCAAATCCAATGCCTCAGGACAATTTTAGGGCTCACGTTTTCTGCGCCATTCATACTAGCTCAGACCACGCTCCCCCCAATTAAGTTCGCTAGCAACAAAAAAAGCCATCCGCTAAAGGATGGCTTTGAATTGCATAACATATCTCGAAGCTGTGCTGAATAATTTGAATGAAAAGGACTTATTTTAATATTTGTAATTGTTCCATCAACCAAGCCATGTATTTGTCTTGATCCATAAAGTCAGGCGCCGTCCCTGTATCCAAACTATAAAATTGTTGATTAAATTCAATCACAATCTGTTCAGTCAGATGCCAATCTTCAATCATGCGAAAATACTGACTGAAGAAAAAACGGTTCTTGCCCCAATTGTTTAAACTTTCCAAACGTGGATATTGGCGGTTCGCGATAAAGTCGATATAGACCTGCTGAATATCATCAAAAATCTGAATAGCTCGCATGAGCATGGACCTCTATATGATGTAAAACTCTGCTAAAAGCCACTTTATCGCGCAATTTTGAAAGAGAGATGACAGTCAGTTAAAGCTTTTGTTTCAACTCTGAACGGTTCTTTTGGCGGATCTCATCCATTTGCGCATTGAGCGCTAACATCTCTGTATAAAGCTGATTAAACTGCTTTAAAGGCGCATCTTCATAGAACATAAATAATTTATTTTTCTTTTCCCATTTATTGGCTTTCAGCACAGCAAAGATCTCATCAGCCTTCGCCAAGCTTTGCTTTTCTAACTCAAATAAAGCATGCGACTCATCACTATCACGACTGTCTCTTAAACTCTGGGCAATTTGCTGACGAAACACCTGTTTGACTGCCAACTGTTTGGCCTGAGCTAAACCATTTTCCTCTTGCTGTGTGGTTTTTTGCTCATAAGCATCGACCACTGCATGCACCTGCTGCAGCATTTGCTCAGTCTCTTGATACTGGTTTTTTTTATCCTGCAATAAGCGATCGATGTCGAGAAATTTATCCCAATTCAGTGCTTTAAGATCACGAATATATTGATTCCGCGCTTCTGCACGCTGCAGCATTTGGCTCAAAATAAAATCCGACATGATTTTATAATCACCCGTTAGCCGTGCATCTGTCACATTGAGTTGTATCGGCTCTTCCCAGTGCTGAGCTTGCTGAAAAATTTGCTCGGTTTTTTCACGCAAAACCGTTTCATAGGTCGAGAGTTGCACAGCTTCTTTTTGCTGTACTGAATATTGATAAAACATCCATCCAAAGACCAATACCGTAGCACTGGCCAAGACAACAAAGATACGCGGCATAATGAGCTCCGAATGCCCTTTTATTCAGTTTAACCAAAAGTTTGAAGATTGACGATAAAATAGCCATGTTTTTTAGCGATGCTATTTAACTTCATCAATGTAGAAAGACCTAAATTACGCATGCCATCAAAACGAAAATTCATAGATAAAGCATGAATTTTCGCATTCAATTTGCTGTAGAGGTGTATTCGATTATGGGGTCTTGATCGGATTGGTATTTAACTGACGGTCGATGTTTCCGAGATTGATTTGCTCACGACTGATTTGCACATTGGTCGCATTACGGTCAATCCCAAAGGGTTGCAACATAATATATAAACCATTGCGTGGGTCAGAAGACTGCAAACCTGCGGCAATATTTAAAACATGCTGTTGCATCAAAGGCGATAAATTCGACATATCTGGCACTGCTGTGGCAGGTAAGATATCAATATTTGACACGATTGTTGCATCGACACCTTTGTTTTGAGTATCACGCTCAAGTTGCATCACCCGTTGCTGTAAGGCTTTACGGCGATCCACCTGCTCTTGATACTCAACAATGCCCGTCTCTGCACGCATTTCACGCTCTGCCATAATGGTTAAAGCAGGCATCTGAATAGCTTGTTGTTCGGTTTCATCAGCTTTTGTAGTGGCTTTTTCCGCAGCCAATGTACTCATAGCCGTCATTGCTGCACTAACAAAAACCAAAACGGAAACAGATTTAGGGAGATTCATCATGTTCATTCCGAGAGATTTAAAAATAGAAAATTGAAAAAATTTACACTGCTATTATTGTACAACAATTAATCAATTTACCAGATTTAACCCCGACAAACGGCAGGAGAGCACAGCTTATTTAAACCTCACTTTGCTCATTCTAGACTTGAGATATCGTCCTTTACCTATCTGCATTGCCGCTGCTTTTTCTCTTTTATACTGTTCCAATTCTTAATAGTACAGGAAATGACAAAGCAAACTCTTGCTGCGGATGTCGGCTAAAGAAATCCTGCAAAGCTGCACACGGCTGAAGTGTCGGATGCCGCTGTTGATAGTGTTTAAGCCCAGACCACGTTTGCAAATAGTCCAAAATTTGCTGTGCACTCCACCTGTAATTTAAAAACAGCTGAGGGACTGCTAACTCCTGAAATGGAAACGGAATACTACGATATTCTTCGTCGATGTAACGACGTTCAGCATCCCAATAGCCTTTTAACGTGACAAAATACAGATCCTGTAAGAGTTGGCTTAATTCCGCGTGTTCAAATTGAATTAGACCATAGCCCACAATGGCGATGTGACCTTGAGGTTTTAATACGCGTCGTACTTCTGCATAAAAGGCAGTAAAATCAAACCAATGAATCGCTTGCGCGACTGTAATTAAATCCGCTGAATGGTCTGCAAGCGGACAATGTTCGGCGCTGGCTTGCTCATAACGCACATTGTCTAAATTGGGTGCTTGTGCCAATTACTCTGCACTCAGATCTGTCGCTAAAATCTGTTGAAAATAGGGCGCCAAACCTTTGGTAAATTGACCTGAACCTGCACACCACAGTCCCATGCCAATTCACGCACGGCAACATGCTGCAAAATGCTATCAACGACTTCAGCAGAATAACTTGGACGTGCTTGTTGATACAGCACACTCCCTGTAGAGAAAAGGTCTTTCATTGTAAAAATTCATTAGTTGTTTTTTTTATCAGTTTAATCGAATTTTTAGGGGCAGAAACTAGCACTTAAGTCATAGCTTCAGCGATAAAATTTGAGCTTCAAATATTTACTCAATCACGTGCTGTATATAAAAACTGGTCTGTGCAATCGGGCTTAATTGATCATTCATTTGATAATATTTCACATCATAATGACCAGTTTTCCATCCAGTCATAGGATAGAAACTCACCCAGTTTTGTTGCTGTTGCTCACTAACTTTGCGTGGCGTAAAGAGCAGCACTTCACCGCTATCATGATGCGTCCAACGCACCATAACTTGCGTATTGTTTGGAACTTTACCCATAGTATCAAAATGTGCATATAACGGCTGTGTGACATAGATTTCACGAGGTAAAACTTGATCTACATCTGTCTGTGATTGATCACTCACATACGCTTGCCCTGCCAATCGCTGCTGCGGATCATTTTTGGCTTGTAGAAATTCGTCTAACATCTGCTGCGCAAACTGCTGCTTATTTTGAATCCCTGCAAAACTGTAATTGGGAAATGCCTGCTGTAAATATTGCCCCAATTGTTGATCTGAAGTCTGCTGAATAATCCTCTTTAGCTGAAGATGTTGGCCTTTGAGTTGTTGCTGTATATCTTTAGAATGAGGCTGATCCGAGGCATCTCGATCTAAAGCCAAGAGTGCCACAGGATTATTCGTCGCCAAAGAGACAAGCGAGTTCTCAGGTGGCGGTGACGTCAAGCTTGGTTGGTCATTCCACGATGCCGCAATATAGCCCAGTGCAAAACAGAACAGTCCAAGCGCCGCATATTGAAGTCGCTTCAACTGTCACTCCACGAACCTATGTTCATTTGATTAAAAGCCACAGCGGAGCACTTCTGTGCCGACAATATATTCACCAGAGCTCATCGTCGTACCCGTATTAATCACCTGATTTAAGCTAAAGTTAGATCCAACTTTTAATTTAAGCAGACCATTATCACATGCTGCAGTTATTCTGCTGCCCGATTTCATATTGGATACACAGCCCGTTTTGGTCACGGCATAAATTGTTTGCCCTGCGGAAATACTGGTGCTGCACGATGCTGTAATTATTTTATCGAGCGATGATTCACAGGAAGAGCAATTGCCATTATCACAAAGCGCTGCTGCATTTTCACTTTTACATTCATAGGTCACACCATTTTGAATAATGGTTTTAGAATAGGAAGAATCGACATTACTACCGCCCCCGCCACCACATGCGCTCAGCAAGGCAATCATGCCGATCAAAACAGGAAATAATATTTTTTTCATAACCTTAACCCTTATTTTTTAATAATTTTCTTATAGCAATTGGGCCCATCATCTGGCATCGATTGTAGCAGTTAAACTGTGCGAAATATCAACAACTAAAAAACAGCAGACGAAAAAAAACCTCAAACAATGGTTTGAGGCTTTTTCGAATATGGTGGCGAGACCCAGGATCGAACTGGGGACACACGGATTTTCAATCCGTTGCTCTACCTACTGAGCTATCACGCCGATGCGGTGTATTAAGCCGTATCTTAGTTAATTAGTCAATCATATTTATAAAAATATTTTTTGTATGCATATTTTTTAGGCAAAAAAAATCCCTGATGGGATCAGGGATTGATAAACTGAAAAATCAGTTTTGAATATGGTGGCGAGACCCAGGATCGAACTGGGGACACACGGATTTTCAATCCGTTGCTCTACCTACTGAGCTATCACGCCGATGGGGCGTATTAAACAATTTAAGCTGTATGCCGTCAAGTATAAGCATGGGCTTTTTTCTCAAATGTTTATTTTTAAATCAATATTTCACACTAATCGCTTACTTTTTGTCTTATTTACATTTAAGTCTGAGTCAATTTAATTATTCAGACGAAAAAAAAGACAGCACGAAGACTGTCTTTTAAAAATTGAACTTTACTCAACTACGTCAATTTTACCAATGTGTGCTAAACAACGATGAATCGCGCCACAACCTGGCTCGAAAGTTTTTACACCTTTTTCTTCCTCCATACGGGTGGCCTCACTGACCAAACGTTCTGCAACACCACGCCCACGATTTGCAGGGTGTACCACAATATATTCAAGGGTTTTGCTTTCACCTTGGCCTGTACACCAAATCGCGCCAATCAATTTTGTATTAAATTCTGCAGTATAAACTAAGGTATACTGAGCTAAGTTCTGCTCAAGTTGTTCAATCGCATCGGAACCGTCGCTAAACTCAGGGCTGGTGTCATACAGTCGCTCAAGCTGGCTGCGCACTTCATCATTTTCCAAAGAAGTATAGGCATGTACGGTAATAGGCATTGATAAACCCTCCTGAGCAATCTAATATGCGGTGACTTTTCGTCACAGCGAAAATATTTTTACATCAATCATTTTGACGTATTTGAGGAACGTGTCTATGACAGATCGTATCAGTGAAGTGGTAAGAAACACCAACGAAACCAAAATTCGAGTTCGTGTGAATCTTGATGGTACTGGTCAAGGCACTTTAAACACTGGTGTTCCATTTTTAGATCATATGATTGATCAAATCAAGCGACATGGTCTGTTTGATATTGATATTCATTGTGATGGCGATCTTGAAATTGACGATCATCATACTGTAGAAGACTGTGGGATTACACTGGGTCAAGCTTTTGCTCAAGCACTGGGCAATAAAAAAGGTTTACGTCGCTACGGTCACTTCTATGCGCCACTTGATGAATCACTGAGTCGTGTTGTGGTAGATTTATCTGGCCGTCCGGGTCTTTGGATGGATATTCCATTCACTCGCGCGCGCATCGGGACTTTTGATGTGGATCTTTTCTCTGAATTTTTCCAAGGTTTTGTGAACCATGCGTTAATGACGCTGCACATCGACAACCTAAAAGGTAAAAACAGCCACCACCAAATTGAAAGCGTATTTAAAGCCTTTGCCCGCGCATTACGTATGGCGTGTGAAGTTGACCCGCGTGCCGAAAATACTGTTGCGTCTACCAAAGGAACATTGTAATGACCCGTATTGCCCTTCTTGACTATGGCATGGGAAATCTTCACTCAGCAGCAAAAGCCCTCGAACACGTGGGTGCAACTGTTGATGTCACCAATGATCCTAAGCTGATTGCACAAGCAGATAAAATTGTCTTTCCCGGTGTGGGAGCAATGCGTGACTGTATGCAAGGCATGCATGATGCAGGGATTGATGAAGTAGTCCGTAAAGCGGCATTTAATAAACCTGTGCTTGCGATCTGTGTCGGCATGCAAGCCCTAATGCAGCATTCCGAAGAAAATGGCGGTGCAGATGCATTGGGTATTTTTGAAGGTTCGGTTAAACGCTTCCCTGATATAGAGGGATTAAAAGTGCCGCACATGGGCTGGAACCAAGTGCATCAGGCAGACCCAAGCCACCCGATGTGGAAAAACATTGAGCAAGATGCACGTTTCTATTTCGTACATAGCTTCTATGTAGAGCCGCAAGATTCAAGCATTGTCGCTGCAACCTGTGACTATGGTTTGGAATTCTGTACCGCAATTCACAAGGAAAACTTGTTTGCGACACAATTTCACCCAGAAAAAAGTCATACAGCCGGCCTGCAATTGCTGAAAAACTTTGTGGAATGGGATATTTAAAATTCCTTCACCGCAAAAAAGCCCGCTCCTTGCGGGCTTTTTTGTACTGTTTATTTTTCATCCTTTTATTTTCTACATATTCATTTTAGAATTTGCCTACTTATAAAAATACCAAAGCCTAGGAATAATAATGAATACATTCACATCTGACTCACCGACCCAAGCCGGTGGCCGCTTTAGCCGGCGCGCTTATCTTGCATGGAATCTACTTCTCGGCATTATTTTTACGCTAATTGCTGTTGTAGTCGGCCTGCTCATACCCGGTGCGCAAAATGCGCTGACTGAGGGTGCAATGTCGACGCCACTCATGATTATTTTCTTTATCATGTATGCCATCGTCATTTATTACAGCGTCATTTTCTTAATCCGTCGTTTACATGACCGAGACCATTCTGGATGGCTTGCACTGCTGATCTTAGTTCCTGTAGTGAATATATTGTTTGCGCTCTATGTGTTATTTGCACCGGGTAATAACGGTAGTAATAGCTTTGGACAACCACGCCCGACCAAAGGCTGGGAAACCGTGCTGGCTGTTTTGTATATCGTGGTGTTTATAGTCGGGATACTTGCTGCGATCATGATTCCGTCTTACCAAAACTATGTGATCCGCTCTCAACAAACCACGGTTCAACAACAATAATGATAAATCATTAGATGCCGCCGAGATCGTCCTAAACAGCAATACATCTACTCAAACAAGCTCACACAAGTGGGCTTTTTTTGTACTTTACCTTTATAATCAACGCGCTTTTTTGGTACAGGATCAAATCCTGTACTTTTTCACATTTTTATGTCGTTTTTAGCTCAATTTTTTGCGGCTAAAAATGAATGATAACTATACTTTTTACGATAATTTAAGATCATTTAATATGAATAATTCACCCAATATAAACTCTGGTTGGAACCGTGACGGTCGTTTTAATCGCATGTCTTTTATCGGTTGGAATGTCTTCTATGGCCTCATACTGAGCATATTGATGCTACTGATCGTCAGCATGATGCCCAATACCCTCAATGCCCTAATAGCTCATGCTGAAAATCCAATGACGCAAGTGATTGGATTGATCCTAAATATTTTAATGCTGATCCCTTTGATGATTTTTTCAGTACGTCGTTTGCATGACTTTAATCTCTCAGGCTGGTTTGCACTCTTAGAGCTGATTCCGTTGCTCAATATCGTCATGTGCATTGCGCTGATGCTCATCCCCGGGTCTGCAAATGCCAATCAATATGGTGAGCCACGTGCATCCAAAACATGGGAGGTGGTTCTCGCCTTTCTCTTTATCGGTTTATTCTTACTGATCTTGGTAAATGTATTATTTACTGCGCGTTTTCTATTTTAAGTCGTCACTGACTTTAAGCCTATTGGTCACTGTCTTTAAGTCCTCTCATCACTGTCATAGCAACGCGCTATGACAGGCAGATGAGTCAAAGGCTCATGCTCAACGCCGCATCTCGGTATTTGCATTTCCCTACTAAACGCTCTAGGCTGCAACAACAAGCCTTTGAATTAAATCACAATGACTGATGCTCTACCGACACCTATTTTGCCAACAAAAGAACAGATTAAAAATTTTCCATTGTTCCAAAATTTAGTGCCAGAGCAGATCCATGTCATTCACAATGCAGAACAATGCCAACACTGGGCCGATGAATTGCAGACGACTGCCTTATTCGGTTTCGACTCTGAATCTAAGCCGACTTTTCGTAAAGGTGAGGTCTCTACCGGTCCACATTTAATCCAACTTGCGACGGCGCAACAGGCGTGGTTGTTTCAAATGAACGAATGCACTTGGGATTTTTTAAGACCAATCTTGAGTAATCGTGATCAAATTAAAGTGGGTTTTGGCTTAAAAAATGATGCGCATTTATTTCGTAAAAAAGGCATCGAACTGAATAGTGTATTGGAACTCTCCAAGTGCTTTGCTTCTTTTGGCTTAAGCCAACCCGTCGGTTTAAAAAATGCCATGGCACTGCTTTTTCGTGTGAATTTTCCAAAATCTAAATCGGTCAGCACCTCCAATTGGGCCAAAAAGCGCATAAGTCCGGAGCAAATTCGTTATGCCGCTGCCGATGCTTATGCCCCTGTTTTGGTCTTTGAAGAATTATTACAACGTGGCTTATTACCTAAAACCATTCCCAATACCTCCCTCAAACTAAGAATTCGTCCGCACATGAAATTATAAACCCTTAATTATTTTAATGATTTAAATTATATTCAGCGATGTAACCGCTCTGTAACTGGATATTGCCCCAATCTATGGCATGACCAAGTGCAAAGATCGGCTGAAGAGTGCCAATGAATTTGCAGTTTATTTGCGCTAAAGATTTGAACAGTACCTTATTGCCTTAAAAATAGTCACTGCACAGTCTAAAAAAATAAAATCGCACCTTTTAAGTACATTTATATCTTTGATTTAACTCATTTTAATTACATTAATACACATTTATATTTTTATTCGACTAAGGTTTTGATCTCTCTAGATTTTCTAGCAGAATTACATGATTTATCTCATTCTTTCTATACTTTCATAATTTGTTTTCATCAGTCCCCTTTTGCTAAAACAAATCTGCCAAATACATAACACATCATAATTTAAAAACTTGGAGAACCTGACATGTTGAACTTATTTACAGGAAAAATCAGCGGTGTACTCAGCCTGACTTTACAAGGGATCAGTAAAGCGGTTGGACTGGTTTTAAATACTGTTTTGGATACTGTAGACAGCGTTTTAGAGACCGTGAATAGCTTAACAGCGCCCTTAACAGATGCACTGACTGAACTACCACTCATTGGCGGGACCATCGAAAAAGTACTCACGGTTGAAAATCAGTTGGTCGGCACCTTAGGTGACGGCTTACATGCTGTAGCTGATCAACTAGCGACAGGTGATCTTCTCGGCGGTGTACAGACCGCTCTCAATGGCGTAACTGGTGTGGTCGGTCAAACTGTGACTGAAGTTGCAGGTTTGGTTGATCATATAGGTGGTGTTGCTGCACCAATCACAGACGCACTTTCTGACCTGCCATTGCTTGGCGGGCTATTGAATGCAGTAGGCGAAACTACGGGTAATTTAACTGGCTTGTTGGCTGAAACGGGCGACTATGTAGCCAGTATTGATCCTACCGAATTATTAACATCCGTCCTGAACGATCCTTTAGCAAGTGTGGGTGGTGTCGTGCAAGATGTTTCAGGCACTTTAGATGCCTTACTGGATGACATTGCACCGATTACATCGATTGCCACTGAACTTCCTGTAGTCGGTGATCTCGTTCAAGTGGTCGGTGAAAGTACCACAGCCCTCAATCAAGGCTTATACGATGTCGGTAGCTTACTTCAATCCGTAAACATCGATTTATTACAAACAACCGCTTATGTTTAATGACTAAAAACACTAATACACAGCGCATTTTTATAGACCAAGAATAAAATCCAATTCTCAATTTACACTGGCCTGACACATGTCAGGCTTTTTTAATTCATCAATTCTGATATTAGCATTTAGTGAATAGCCGTTTATTTGATAAGATTAGGCACAAATTCATTCTTAATTTGATTGAGCAAGGAGCGAAAGCATGCTGATCATCCCTGCAATTGACCTGAAAGATGGCAAATGTGTCCGTTTAAAACAAGGTCGTATGGAAGACGATACCGTATTTTCTGACGATCCAGTGGCAACTGCACAGCATTGGGTAAATGAAGGCGCGCGTCGCTTACATTTGGTAGATTTAAACGGTGCTTTCGCTGGTACACCGATTCATAAGCCTGTGGTTGAAGCGATTGCTAAAGCACAGCCTGAATTGCCAATTCAAATTGGTGGTGGTATCCGCTCACTTGAAACCATTGAACATTACCTTGATGCAGGCGTATCGTTTGTCATCATTGGTACAAAAGCAGTGAAAGAGCCTGAATTTGTTGAAGAAGCGTGCAAAAAATTTGCAGGCCATATCATTGTCGGTATCGATGCCATGAACGGCATGGTGGCAACAGATGGTTGGGCAAATGTCACAGACGTGAAAGCTACTGATTTGGCAAAACGCTTTGCAGATGCTGGCGTATCAAGCATTGTCTACACCGACATCGCACGTGATGGCATGATGCAAGGTGTGAACGTTGAACAAACCGTTAACCTTGCAACGTATTCAGGCTTACCTGTTATTGCATCGGGTGGCGTGACCAACCTTGACGACGTGCGTAACTTAAAAGGCCAACCGGGCATTTTAGGTGCGATTACCGGTCGTGCAATTTATGAAGGCACATTGAACCTTCGTGAAGCTCAATTACTGCTTGATCAACAAAGCTTGTAATTTACCCGAGCAGAAAAGAGGTCTTCGGGCCTCTTTTTTTTATTTCCCCTCTTCGAACAATCAAATACACATGTCAACCGTCCAATCTGCTTGGAAAGCCAAGTTCCCGCAGCTCGCACTCATCCTGATTACCATGATTTGGGGTGCCAGTTTTATCACCGTGCAATACGGTTTAAATTTCAGCAGTCCCGTGCTGTTTGTCGGTCTACGTTTTGCCGCAGCTGCACTGGCTGTGAGTCTGTTATCGCTCAAATATCTTAGACATTTTTCTCAATACGATGTCATTGCGGGCGCAAGTATTGGCGCTGTGATTGCGATTGGCTATGCGACACAAACGGTCGGCTTACAAAGTATCAGCAGCAGCGAATCGGCTTTTTTAACCGCGCTGTATGTCCCGCTGGTTCCGATTTTTATGTGGCTCTGTTTTCGGCATAAACCACATCTGATGACATGGCTGGGAGTAAGTTTGGCTTTTGTCGGTTTGGTCTTTTTAACTGGTAATGGTTTTGGCGCTATTCAGCTCAATTTTGGACAAATCATTACGCTGTTCGGGTCGATTGCCATTGCCTTTGAAATTATCTTGATCAGTTATTTTGCACCCCGCGTCAATCTGCGCAGAGTGACGGTTCTACAGTTGGCATTTGCCTCTCTGTTCTGTTTTTGCTTTGCCCCACTAGTGGGTGAAACCACTTTGCCAAAATTTGAATGGCCATTAATCGCTGTACTCTGCGGATTGGGGCTAGCTAGCGCCGTCATTCAACTGGTGATGAACTGGGCGCAGCGCATGGTTGACCCTGCACAGGCAGCAATCATCTATGCAGGTGAACCGGTTTGGGCCGCGATCATTGGGCGGCTTGCAGGTGAACGCTTAACACCGCTCGCTCTCATTGGCGGACTGTGTGTAGTTCTTGGTGTGATTGTGAGTGAATGGCGGCCGAAATGGTTAAAGAAAAATATAGATAAAACTACAGAAGAAATATCTTAACCCTCAAAACAGCCCTCAATGACGAGGGCTGTTTTGCATGATACCCTTCATACATAAATAAAGGAGGCTTAAATTTAGAAGGACACCATCTTGCCCGGATTGACCATAGCCCCCAGCCCATAAGCGGTTTTCGCCATTGGAATCACCATCGGTGCAAGTGCGCGACCAAACAAAATGTCCTGATGCTGAATACTGGTGAGCATTTTAAAATCATCGGCATTGCCACAAAAATCATCGGCAATGGCTTTGCCTATACGCACGGTTTGCGCCACACCATGACCACTCCAGCCTTGCACGGCATAAATCGGATATTTCCCATCGGACTTACGGCTATCGGCTGCGCCATTCATGGTTAAATCTGTGGTGCCACTCCAAACAAAATCCAGCTCAACCTGTTTCAATTGCGGGAACACATGCTTGATTCGGCTCAGTAAATAATCATGGGTTTTTTCAGGCGTCCAGCAAGAACCCGTCCCTTCACCGCCAAACAGCAAACGGTTTTTAGATACCCCGCGATAATAATCAATTTGGAACTGTGTATCGTACACAGGTGCATCGCTCGGCAGAATTTCAGCAAGATCGAGCTCTAAGGGCGCTGTGGTACACACATAAGTATAAAATGGAATGGTGGTTTGATTATGGCTTTGCAGCAGTTTAAATGAGGCATGATGTACCCCAATCACGGCGCTCTTACGTGCTTTAATCACACCGCCAGTAGTCGTCACATAAATCCCATCTTCACGCTCATCCACCGACAGCACTTCGGTTTGCTCATAAATTTTGCCACCTTGTTGACTAAAACCATAAGCAAGGCCACGGTTTAAAGCCAAAGGATGAATATGCCCGCCGAGGGTATCGAGTAAACCGCCATAATAATTTTCCGATTTCACATGCTCAAACAACTCGTGCTTGCCCATAATCTGGGTATGGTCTTCACCCAAATATTTACGCGCATCTGCACCTTCGGTTAAACCCACCAAATGCCCTGGGTGTACGGCTGCGGTAATGTGCTGATGTTTGCGTTGTAGATCTAAATCATAGTTCTGCGCAATTTGGTCAATTAAAGACATCGCCTCCGTCGAAGTGAAGTGCCATAAGCGTTTAGCCTCTTCATAACTAAAGTGCTCAATCATTTCCCCTGCTTCCCAACGCGCCAGGCCTGGGGTTAATTGCCCACCATTACGCCCCGATGCAGCACTACCAATACGGTTTTTTTCGACCAATACTGTATCTACACCTTGTTCTGCCAAATGCAGTGCCGTGGACGCACCCAACAAGCCACCACCAATCACCACCACATCACACTCAATATCTGCATCAAGGGCATCAAAAGCCTGCCATGCGCTTAATGAGCTTTCATAGTAATTGGCTGGAAAATCAAAACTGCCACGCACAGGATTGACCCAATTCCACTCTTTACCGCTTTGCACATTGACACTGTTTTTATATTCAACATCATTTACAAATTTTGGCTTTGTATTCATTTTATTTACATTCCTATTTATCAATTCTATTTAATCGTTATAGAGGCTTCAGCCACTTAATACGCACTACCAATCACAATGTTTTGTTTTCTTAACTTTTTATAAGCGAACAATACAACGCCTACTGCCAACCAAATGCCACCGCAAACCAAGGCGTTGTGTTCTAAATTCACCCAAAGGCACATCAGCGTAGCCACTGAAAGCAGTGGTAAAATCAGGTTGAGAAAGATATTTTTAAGACCATGACGTTGACCATCACGTACATAAAACTTCATAAACACGGAGAAGTTCACAGCTGTAAAGGCAATGAGGGCACCAAAGCTAATCATGCTGACCACGGTGGCTAAATCTAAACGAATGGCTGCCAAGGAAATCAAACCAATCAACAAGACTGCATATAAAGGCGTGCCCAACTTGCTATGGACTTGACCGAATGTGCTTTTATGGAAAATGCCATCTCGTCCCATAATATGAATCAGGCGTGATGCGCTGGCATGCGTGGCAAGCCCTGAGGCAAATGTATTCATAATTTGGGCGCATAAAAATACCGATTGGAATAGCGCCCCGCCCACGTACAGGACGATCTCAGGCAGCGCTTCATCTGGATTGTTAAAACGGACATTGGTTGGAAAATACAATTGCACAAACCAGGATGCCGTAATAAAAATCACACCGCCCGTAAGCGTGGTGAGGATAACCGCACGCGGAATAGTACGTTTCGGATCTTTAGTTTCATGTGACATGGTGGTCACTGCATCAAAACCTAAGAAGCTAAAGCACAGGATTGAAGCCCCTGCGATGAGTGGCAAAATTGACGTATCACCATTGAATAGCGGTGTGAGCGTCAAGACATGCGCATAACCTTGCTCACTCCCTACCCCTTGAATGACCAAATAAATAAAAAAGCCCATCAGCAATATAGGTGCGCAAACAAAGATCATGCTTAAGTTGGCCAATATATTGATACGAAAGCAGTTGATTAAAGTGACCAAGCTGGTAAATAAAATCACCCACGCCCAATACGGTACGCTTGGAATGACCGCTTCTAAATAAATGCCTGCCAACAGCGCATTAACCAAAGGCAACATGATGTAATCCAGTAAAGAACACCAACCGACAAAAAATCCAGTTTGAGGCCCACAGGATTCTGCCGTGTAAGTATAAGCAGAACCCGATTTATCCGAATGTTTACTAAAGCGCGCATAACTAAATGCAGTGAGGAGCATGGCAAATAAAGCCAAAATATAGGCCAGTGGTACACGGCCATCGGTAATACCTGAGACAATGCCAAAGGTATCAAATACAACCATTGGCGTCATATATGCGACACCAATGATCACCACTTGCCATAAAGACATTTTTTTTAAAACAGACGCTGAAGTTTCCATGCACGTCACCTGAACTATATTTATTTGCGTTACAGGTTCTTTTGCAATCAACATGCCATATAATATTCATTCATTATTTTAATGATGATTCAAAAAATGCCAAAGTATGATTTAGAAACCAGAAAATCAGCCATTCAGATGTATAAAAAAACTGACTACAAAGTGGCTGTATGCAAAGAGTTTAACATCTCTCGAGTCACCTTGGATGCTTGGATTCGCCTGGAGGAAGAGACCGGAAGTTTGCTCCCAAAAGCCGCAAAAAACCGTGGTGCACCGAGCCACATTCGCGACTGGAATGAATTTCAAGTATTTGTAAAAAATACAAAATTTAAAAATATTAGTGATCTAGTTCCATTATTTGAACAGCGATTTAGCTATCCTGTTTCGTATGCGGTATTGGTACGCGCAATACACGTTTTAGGTATGCGCCGTCGCCGTGGTCGATTCTATAGCTAATACCTAAACTGGTGTAATTTTAAATAAAAATCCAGAAAATAATTTAAATAAACAACTATACATTAATGTAAATTTATTTTAGTAAAAACGTAAATTTATATTATTAAGAATGTAAAATAATAAAAATAAATATGTAAATTAATAAAATTAAATAAGCAAAGTTATTTTATTAAAAATGTAAGTTATAATTCTTAAAAATGTATAGTCAATTTTGCTTAAATAACCAAAGTTAAGCACTTTTATGTGCAATTGCTTTATAAAAGAGCATTTTTTGATGCCGCCTATCGAATGGTCAAACGAAAAAAATAAAAGCGACCCATGGGTCGCTTGTCATTATGCTGCTGTATTTACTCATACATCGGTCTGTTGTCATTGACACGAATTAAACCTTTAATCGCGCGGTACACAATCCATAACCAAGACAGTCCGATCACCGTGACACAGAAGGTACTCGCTCCCAGTGCCACACCCGCAAAGGCATTGGCATTATTGCCGGTAAAGAACAGAAAAATAAAAGGCACGAAAGCAATGATGTTCCAAATGAGATACCACCAAAACGTACGGATCTGCCAAGTAAAATGGCTTTCAAAAATCGTGCCGCGAACATCACTGCGTTTGACGTAATTGATAATCAACGCGAGGACCGCAAGCAAGCCGGCAGAAAAAATCGCCACAATATAAAGAATATACAAAATAATCGTGAGCAGGCGGTTTGGATCTTTATCAATGGAATAATTCATTTCGCTCTCCGTCATGATGATTTTGCGGATCATTCCACCCTAGATATGCAGGATATTAAATGGTGAAATCAGCCATAAAATCAGTAATATGTTAAAGGCTATAGTACAGAAATATATTTTTCGAAATGGTTGTTTTTGTGTTTTATGCCGCAAACGTTGCTGAGCCAGCCATGCCGCCGGCCACCCACCTAAAAAAGACAAAAGATGCAGTGTATTTTCTGGCACGCGTCGGTTCCCCATTTGCGCAGCTTCTTTATCTTGAGCGTAGAACCAATAGGTCAGGACATTGATAATACTCACAAAAAGCAGCACCATGCCACTGAGTAAACCCGCCACAGACAAACCCGCCAAGGCGAGGATATAAATGATGCACAAGATTTGCATCGGCTCTGCCTGACGCGGCATCTGCACCACATTTTTTTTATTAGGGCGTTGTGTAGCTTTGGTTTGTGAGGCTTTTAAATAATGCACTTGCTGTGCACGAAAGCGTCCGCGTTCGTCTAAGATCACAGCATAATCCAACGCGCAGCCCACGATTGGTCGTGGGCCGGGACGGGAAAAATCTTTAATGTGCAAAAATACGCGATCTTTGGTGCTATCGTTCGGTTGAATGAAGCCGTAGCCCTTGTCATCAAACCATTCTACTAAGCGTCCTTGATCACGCATGCTTTTCCCCCTCGTTGTTTTTAAAATTTATGCAGTGACGAATTTTAATCGTTCAATCAGCATATTACGCATTTCAGCAGGGTTTTTCTGCAAAATATCATCCCCTGTACGGCCTTCTGCCGCATTTTTCTGTGCCACCTGTAAACGCATCATCCAGAAACGACCTGCCGCCATCGCCAAATATAACTCTAGGCATGATTTTTCATCTGCGGTTAATGGACGCACGCTTTCATAGGCATTTAAAAAGGCAATGGCTTTGTCTTCATTCAAATGTACATCCGGATATTCAGTACAAAAGTCATTTAAAGTAATAGCAATATCAAACAAGAGTTCGTCTTTATTTAACTCATAAAAGTCTAAAATGCCGTTGAGTTGATCGCCTTCAAATAGAGTATTGTCACGGAACAGATCAGAATGAATAAAACCGGTAGGACGGTCTGGATACATCGCCGTTAAGATGTCATATAAGCCCAACAGATTGTTAAGTAACGTGGTATCTGCTTCATTTAATGTTGGACGAATATCACGTGAAACTTGTAACCAATAAGCATGATCACGATATTCTGCACGTTCCAAAGGGAAATCTTGTAAAGCCACATGCATTTTCGCTTGGGCTACAGCAATCGCTTCTGCTTGCGCTAAGCTCGCAGGCATGGGATGTTGACCTTGCATGCGTGGCGCAATCTGTGCAGGTTTATCCTTTAAGCTATGAATCGCTTTACCCGAATGATTCAGCGGTACAGGCACAGCTAGACCAGCCTGCCCCAAATGTTCAAGTACAGGGACCAGTTCCCCTGCACCTTGCTCGTCCATCTCTTCAAAAACAGTTAATACATACTGCGTGCCATTTTCGCAAACAATAAAATAGTTGGTATTTTGAATACCGCCTTGAATCGGAATCAGGTCAATCACCTCCAGTCCATAAGGTGCTGCAAAATCCTGAACTTCCTTTAAAGTCAAAGTGGTATAAACCGACATAGAAAACCTGCGAAAAAACTTACATATTTTTGATAGAATAACCGCTCCGACTACTAAGGTGTAGCATCTAAGTCGCGAAGTTTCATAATCGGCTGTTATTTTTGGAAAAAATTATGCTTGCTAAACGTATTATTCCTTGCCTCGACGTGGACAACGGTCGTGTAGTGAAAGGTGTTCAATTTCTTGATATTCGTGATGCAGGCGATCCAGTTGAAGTTGCACGCCGTTATAACGAACAAGGTGCGGACGAAATTACCTTCTTAGACATTACCGCAACCTCAAATGGTCGTGATACCACTTACCGTACGGTAGAGCGTATGGCTGAGTCTGTATTTGTGCCATTAACAGTCGGTGGTGGCGTGCGTAAAGTAGAAGATATCCGCCTGTTATTAAATGCGGGTGCGGACAAAGTTTCGATTAACTCTGCGGCTATTTATAACCCTGAATTTGTACAAGAAGCCTCTCAGCGTTTTGGCGCACAGTGTATTGTGGTTGCGATTGATGCAAAAAAAACTGGCGACAATAAATGGGAAATTTTCACCCACGGTGGTCGTAAAGAAACCGGTATCGATGCCATCGAATGGGCAGTAAAAATGGCGGACTTCGGTGCAGGTGAATTACTCATCACCTCGATGGATGCTGACGGAACCAAAGCCGGTTATGACCTTGAACTGATGCGTAACATCAATGACCGTGTGACCATTCCAACCATTGCTTCTGGTGGTGTCGGTAATCTCCAACATTTGGCCGATGGCATTTTAAAAGGTGGCGCAGATGCGGTGCTTGCAGCCTCTATTTTCCACTTTGGTCAACACACCATTCCTGAAGCGAAAAAATATCTTGCAGAACAAGGCATTGAAATGCGTCTTTAATTGATTCGTTTTCAATGAGGATTGAAAAAGAGCGATGATTCGCTCTTTTTTTGCTTTGGTGTTTTTGATGCAACGCCATGGAGTTGTAGCAGCGAATCGTCGATTTAATTCATCCACTATAGACATAAAAAAAGGAGCCTTGTCGGCTCCTATAAACCAAGAAAAACTACAGCACTTGGTCTGATACTTAAAACAAATGAAAAAATATACATAGCAACTTCATCAATCAACTCGTCGTGTACAAGCCTTTTGATGATTTAAATATAGGGCATTTACACCGTATTTGATTGACAGTAGATTCATAATTTATTGACAAATTGCGACAGCTCAATTGGGTAGCAAAGCTTGTTGTCAAAACGCACAGTGCATTCATATTAGACCGTTTCAAGAAGTGCAACTGGCTTTTCGCGCTCAGCCACCCACTTTGCAGGAAATACCCGATTGACCCAGTGCGACAACGGCTTGGCAATCGCTGTCGGCAGTAGCACACCCAATGGGTTTTGTTCCTGTAATTTCGCCGAGGAAATCACCCGAGTCCCTAAAATATAATCAAACCACGGCTTGGTCACACACCAATTGGCATCCTGATTTGAGTTCATATGGTGGTCATAGTGCCATGGAATCTTTTTCATCGCCCACTCTGGCTCAAGATGTGCGCGACGATGGATATAATAATAATTCCCTGCACAGTACAGCACAGACAAACTCATTCCTTTGGAAATGGGATAAAAAAGCGGGACAAATACGGCTGAAACTGCCACCAGTGACAATATTTCATTTTTCGTGCGCCAGTTCTGTACACCTTCAACATAACCATGATCATGAAAATCTGTTTTTCGAACTTCACGATGATGTTCCCAATGTGATTTCATGCTTTTCGGTACTGGACTAAAACGTGGCTTGCCTGACCGATGCGTCCCATGCAAAACATATTTATGTGCGAACCATTCAAAGGCATTGGCGACGACCAACCCTGCAATAAAACCTTTTAACATGACCAATATCTCCTTTTCTTAGCTCCACTATAGGTAATGAAAAGGGCTAGATATTGACCGTTTTTTTTAATATTATTGACAAAACACGACAAAATTTAGAATTAAAAAAATATGCAACAACTCAAGGACTATACAGGATCGGTCTATGGAGGACTGGGCCATTTGCTCTATGCTTATCACCAAGCCCAAGGCATTGCTATTCCTGAAAAATTGAATAAAGTTCAAAACTTAGAGCGTTTTGATTATGCCATTTGGCGTGATTTATTGATGGATTTAGATCAAAAGATCCAAAAGCCGGCGCTGGGTTTAGAAATTGCAGAACATGTGCAACCCAAACATATTGGCATTATTGCGTATATTGCTCTGTCCTGTGAAAACTTGGGCGAAGCGCTGCTCCGCTACCATGATTTTCATCGCTTAATCTTCGATGGCAGCCCATTGCTGATTGATATTCAAAATGATTTTTTCTCGATCGGTTGGAATGATTTACCCATGAATATGGCCAATCAATTGACCGATGAAATTGCGATTGCCTTAATGCTGCAGTTTCTAAAATTATTCATGCGTTTTGAAGATATCAATTTACACGAAGTGCATTTTCATAATCCTGCACCGAAAAATGTCGCTCAGTATGAACAATATTTTCGCTGTAAAGTTCGATTTTCCCAAGAAAAGTCGAAGGTTATTGTTCCCATTCAAGAACTGTCTCGCTCCTTTTCCCAAGGCGATCAGACCTTACAAAAACTGTTGATGCAACAGGCACAGTCTTTATTGGAAAAGCTGCCGAATACCACGCAAATCGACCAACGCTTACAGCAAGCCATCTTAATGGGTTTGCAAAAAAATCAGTTCCAAATTGAACATGTCGCTACTCAACTGAATCTGTCCGTCCGACAATTACAACGCCATTTACAACAACAAGGCAGCACCTATCAGCAACGCATGCAGGAGGTCCGCTGTATGATGGCTGAAGAATTTTTAAGAGACCCACATTTAAGTTTGCAAGAAATTGCGCTACTGCTGGGTTATTCAGAACAGAGTGCATTTCAACGTGCTTTTAAACAATGGCGAAATTTAACCCCACAGCAATGGCGCTTATCGCAAATTGAAGCAGCAAGTTAAAATGTGACGCAGTTATCATTTTATATATTGTGATTTTCAGCAAAATCCATTAAAGCTATGCATATTCAATAAATGAATAAAACAACACTTCACAACTAGATTGCACTCATGTTGAGTGAAAGATTGAAAATCTATTCCAAATGACAAAAACAAATAGAGTTTTAAATGAATAAATATTTAGCAGAACTGATTGGTACGTTTTGGCTGGTCTTTGGTGGTTGTGGTAGTGCGGTCTTGGCTGCGGCCTTTCCTGAACTTGGCATTGGCTTCGCAGGCGTGGCACTGGCCTTCGGTTTAACGGTGTTAACGGCTGCTTATGCGCTGGGTCATATCTCAGGGGGACATTTTAACCCTGCCGTGAGTATCGGCTTGTGGGCCGGTGGTCGTTTTGAAGCCAAAGAACTAGCACCCTATATTATTTCTCAATTGCTGGGTGCAACCCTCGCCGCATTTATTCTATTCATCATTGTACAAGGTCAGGCCGGATTTACAGGAGTCGGCGGTTTTGCCACCAATGGCTATGGTGAATTATCTCCAGGTAAATACTCTATGCTCTCAGCGTTAGTCATTGAAATTGTGCTGACGGCTGGCTTTCTGATTGTGATCATGGGAGCAACAGATAAACGTGCACCTGCCGGATTTGCCCCAATTGCAATCGGTCTTGCGCTTACATTGATCCATCTCATCAGCATTCCCGTCACCAATACTTCGGTCAACCCAGCGCGTAGTATGGGTGTGGCATTCTTTGCTGAAACTGCTGCGCTATCACAAGTTTGGCTATTTTGGGTAGCCCCAATCATTGGCGCGGTGATTGGTGCGGTCATCTATAAACTGATGGCAAAAGACGCATAAATAGAAGAAGACACCATAAAAAAAGCTCACAATCTGTGAGCTTTTTTTCATTCATCCCGAATTGAGCTTTGCTTCCTTCGACGGCCGATGACACAGCTTTAAAGAAATGGATTTTCTACTTCGTTGTCTTCACCGCCCTGCGCTATTTTTTCAGCTAAGTTGGTTTCTGCCTCAAGCGTGGTCACCACATCATTGAAAAATGCCTGTAAAGCTTTCGCTGCAGCTAAACCTGCTTGGTCTTTCGTCACCTGTAAGTTGCCATAAATATTAATTCGATCTTGGCCATTTTCTAGTGTTAAGTCATGAATTGCATGCGACGCAGTGTCATTTTCAAATGCTTTGAACATGATGGATATCCTTCTTTTTTGTTGTAGTGATGCAGCAATAGAAATACGTGAAAAAGATTTCAACTGCAAGCAATGATCCTCTTCATCGCTCGCAGTTCAGCGCTATTATCTACTCAATTATTTCAAAATCTGTAGCAGATATTGCAGAATTTCTTCAATCAATTGTTTGACCAAGGCATCTTGATTGTTGTCATTTTCACTGCTTGCCATGGATGTCTCTCCCACAGAACCACCACTCGATTTAAACTCTTTTTGCAAACTTAAAATCTTGTCTTCTGCGACATCTGCAGCACACTGGCTTTCAGCATCCCAATGCAAATAAGCGATATCTTGATTTGCTTTTACTTGGGTGGCTTTGAGTGGCAAACGGTAGGTATTACGCTTTTGGTCTTCAGTTAATTCTGGAAAGAAATTAATTCCAGTCAGTTCTTCTAGCGCACAAATACTCATGACTTTGACTGTCGGTGCCGTATCACGCAAGGTATTGTCCGCATAGTACACGCCTGCAACACCTTTTTTCGGCAAATAGATCGCCTTATAAGTAGCGGTCGGCACGATGACCCCTTGCCCGATGGTTTTTAATTTTTTCGCACTATATACCGGCCCCGTTACCACATAGACATCTTGCTTTTGTTTGGTCACTATCGCCCGTGTGGCTTCTTCTAACTCACGCCACACTTGCTGATTATTTTTTGGAGCTTGCGGCACCATATTGGCCAAAGAAAAACTATCTAACTGCGCAGCTTTATTGGGCATATCGGCATTTGGCGCCATGTGTCCACGGTCATAGCCTGAAGATTTATAGTCTGACAGCAAAGCCCGATATTCAGACGGCACGCGAGTCTCTTCATGAAAGTTATCTTCACGCGGAATTTTTTGACTCAGCCGTGCGGGGGTTAATGCTTCTGCAACCCAAAGCGGTGTCTTGGATATCCCTGAATACATGACATTAAAGCCATTAAAACACAGTGGAAAACTGTTTTTATGTAGGCTTTCACGGACCAAATAAGGTGGCACTTCACGATAAAATTGGTCCAAACAGGCGCTATTTGAAGTGCTGCTCATAGAAACAAGTTGTTGAATTTTTTCTTGCCCGAAAGCAATAGCAAAGCTTCCTGTTGCCACCAGACCCAACAGCACTTTTATGCCATTTTGACCAAATAACTGTGAAAGTGGATTTGCTGAATTGCGTTTCTTTTTGACCATGACTTACAACAATGACTTCTAAAAGGACTATTTTTCCGCAGCTTAGCAAGGGTGCATATTTTAGTACACTTTTCTTTTTTAATTTGCTTAACAATCACACAAATATTGTTTAACAAAGCAGCAGTTGATGTAACTTTATGTCGCAGTTGTGCAGTTCTTTATAGGAGGTCATGAAGCAGTTGCGTATGTTTCATTGAATTCGCCTCAAGAATTATGACAAGGTAAAAATACGAAAAATTGCGATAAAAATATACGGAGTGATTATGCATTCTAAAATTTTAGGTTTAGGTTTAATTTCAGGTTTAATGAGCGCAGCAGCATTTGCAGAGCCGCCGATTCAACCCGGTGATACATTAGAAAGCTTATCTAAAGTCAAAATTGTGACCACCGTGAATGGTCAACCTGGTTCCATTCAGGACTTAGTTTCAAGTGGCCAAGTTCAATTGGTTGAAGCTCCTGCCGGACAAGTCAATGCCGCTGCAACAGAACAGCCCTTAAACCCTGAACAGGCTCAGGCAAACCAAATCGATCCGAATGCCCCTGCAGTTCCTGCAAATGCTGAACAAGCCGTGACTGAAGCGGAAAATGCACTCGCAAATGAACAACAAAGTGTAGCTGCTGCACCTACAGAGCAGTCCGTTCCAACTGAACAAACAGCAGTGGCCAATACACCTGAAGCCGCGGTAACTGAAGCACCTGTGGAAACAGCACAGCAAGCACCTGAAGCCGTATCAGCGGATAACAACGCTGCACCCGTCATTGCCTCTTCTGCAGAAGCGCCAGTGAATGCCGATAGCGCATCGGCTGCATTGCCTGAAGCTCCTCAAGGACAACAAGATGCTTTTATGGCAGCACCTGAGACTCAAAGTGTAAATCCTGCAGATGCATCAATTCAAGCCAACCCAGAAGCACCTGTTGCTGACGAAGCCATCCAAGCTGCGCCTGAAGCCTCTGCAGATGTAGACGCGACAATCAACTAATCAGCGTATTTTCAAGGATGAAATAACGCAACATCTTCATTCTGTTGCTTTGCTCGCATACTCCTCCCAGGAAAAAGCAACAGAATGATCTCTATGTCTTTGGACTAAAAAAATTCAATTATTACAGATAAAAAAAGCCAGAATTGATCTGGCTTTTTCATTTTTAACTTTTAAATCTATGCCTAAAAGTTCAATTTAGGTCTTAAATTTCAATCTGACTGCCCAACTCAACCACACGGTTGGTTGGAATTTGATAAAAATCGCTGACTGGACTGGTATTTCGCTGCATAGAGATAAACAGCTTTTCTCGCCAAGGTGCCATGCCTTCACCCAAGGTATGAATAATACGGTCTCTGGAAATAAAGAAACTGATTTGCATTAGATCAAATTCAAAGCCCAATTCACGATACGCATGCTCCAAAGCGGCAGGAATATTCGGCTGATCTTTAAACCCATAAAACATCGTGATTCGATAGAATCGATCATCTAGTTTTTCCGTGATCACCCGCTCATTTTCGGGTACAAATGGCACATCTCGGGTGTTGACCGTAACCATAATATTGCGTTCATGCAGAACTTTGTTGTGCTTAATATTATGCAACATGGCATGAGGCACGATCTCAGGCGTTCCTGTCAAGAATACGGCATCACCTGGAACAAACTTGGTTTCACTACCCATGCTGACACTGCGAATAAACAGGTCAATAGGCAAAGCATCTTTACCGAGCCGATTGAGCACCAATGCCCGTCCATCTTTCCACGTCATTAAAATCGTAAACAATACCGCACCAATCAGGATTGGAACCCAACCGCCCGCTGCGATTTTTAATGATGTCGATGCAACAAAGATCAAATCAATCAATAAAAATGGCACTGCAAAAATCGCCACTTTCCAAACCGGCCAACGCCATAAACCATAAGCTAAAACTGAGATCAAAATCGTACCGCAGAGCATGGTCATGGTCACAGCTACGCCATACGCACTGGCCAAATTCGCACTGTTTTCAAACAGCAAGATCAAGATCAGCACCGAGATAAACAATGCCCAGTTAATAAATGGCAAATAAATCTGACCACGTTCAACTTCAGAGGTATGTTTCACTGTCAAACGCGGCAAATAACGCAATTGAATCGCCTGATTGACCATAGAAAACACCCCTGTGATCACCGCTTGAGAGGCAATCACCGCGGCCGCTGTCGCCAAAGCAATCATTGGATACAGTGCCCATTGTGGGATCAGCATATAAAATGGATTGGCTAAAGCTTCTGGATTACGCAGTAGTAAGGCACCTTGGCCTGCATAGTTCAACAGCAAACACGGCATCACCACAATAAACCATGCCAAGCGGATTGGGAGTCGGCCAAAATGCCCCATATCGGCATAGATTGCCTCACCACCTGTCATCGTTAATATGACCGCACCCATGGTCAAGAATGCAACATAGGGCTGCTGTACTACAAAATTGAAAGCCCAATGCGGACTGATCATGGTCAACACAAATGGCGTTTGCGAAATACTCCATAATCCAAATCCGCCTATGGATAAAAACCACATGAGCGTTAAAGGCCCAAAGAATTTACCCATCGTGCCTGTGCCATGGCGTTGCACTAAAAATAGCCCCGCTAAAATACCGATCGATAAGGGTTGCAGCCATTGGTTAAACATCGGCGTCGCAATACTTAAGCCTTCAATCGCGGATAACACAGAGATTGCGGGGGTAATGATCCCATCACCAAAGAACAAAGATGCCCCAATAAAGCCAAGGGCAATCAGGTAAATTTTTTTGTTTTCGGCAATTCGTGTGGTTCGTAGATTCAAGGCCAACAGCGACATAATACCGCCCTCGCCATTGTTATCTGCACGCATGATGATGCTGACGTATTTAAAACTAATCGTCAGCATGATGCACCAGAAAATCAGGGACAGAATACCCAGCACAGACGCTTCGCTAATCGCCAAGTGTGCTGTGAGGAAACATTGGCGCAGCGCATATAATGGGCTCGTCCCAATGTCTCCGAATACTACGCCCAAAGCTGCCAAGGTGATGGCAGGCAATGCGGCTTTTTGTGCAGTACTTTGCATATAATTGTCTTCAATTTAGACAGGATTTTTGCGAATCATAGCACCGCTCAAGATGTTTTTGTCTAATTCAATTGTTTCTCTTGGCAGAATATATTTTTTTCGCTATTATCCACCGCGCAAAAGGTGAAGTGTCCGAGTGGCTGAAGGAGCACGCCTGGAAAGTGTGTAAACGTTTATAGCGTTTCGAGGGTTCGAATCCCTCTTTCACCGCCAAATTTGATTTCTACGGGACTGTACCGTAGTGCGAAAGGCTTAAATCTAAAGGGTTTAAGCCTTTTTTTACGCCTATACACTACGGCGCAGTCTAGTAGTATCCCGACATATTTGTCGGTACTTTTGACGGTATCTGCTCGCAGATGACTATAATAAGGAGTGAGTCAGGTTTTTCCTGAAATTTATACCGTCAAATGAGGCTCACAATTGGCTAAGCAATCCAATAAACTAACCGCTAAATCCGTTAAGAATCTAGCTTACGATCCTGATAGCAGTAACAAGCATGCAGATGGTGGCGGACTATATCTTTTTATTCATAAGAATGGCTCAAAATATTGGCGTTTGGATTATCGCCGTCCAATTAGTCAAAAACGAAATACTTTAGCCTTGGGTATCTATGATGAAGTTACCCTAGAAAAAGCACGTCTAAAACGTGATGAAGTTAAGCGTATGCTCGCTGATGGCATTGATCCCGCAGAGGAACGTAATAGCCATCGGGATGAACTTAGAGCAAAACTTGAGAATACATTTGAGAAGTTTGCAACTGAATGGCTCAAGATTCGTGAGCTAGAGGGCAAAGTAGACCGAGAAACAATTCGTAAGCTGAACCGTGATATTTTGCCTTTTATTGGAAAATTGCCTGTAACCGATTTAAGCGTAGAACAGCTTGAGCGTGATGTAACGAATAGTCTTGTAGAACGTGGTGCTCTTGAGTCTGCTCGCCGTGTTAAATCTATTATGGGTATGGTTTTAAAGCTTCCTTTGAAGCGCCGCCTAATCACGTATAACCCAGCTTATGATATTACCTTACCCAAACCTATTAAAGGCAATCATAACGCCATAGTAAGCGAATCAGAGCTTAAAACATTGCTTCAAAAGATTTGGCGGTATCATGCTGAAAATCCTCGCGCACGCTTTAGAACAGAGCTTGCATTAAAGCTATCAGCCTATATCTATCAACGTCCAAATGAGATCCGTGAATTGTTATGGGAGCACGTCGATTTTGAAAATCAGCGTCTATGCTTTCGTGCATCCAAAACACACCAAGAGCATATTGTTCCCCTCGCTCGCCAAGCTTTTGACATTTTGAAACAGCTTGAAGATATGCAGACAACTTCTATATTTGTTTTCCCTAGCGTGAAGTCACCACTTGAAAGCATGAGTGAGGATACGATCCGCCAAGCCCTAAATAGACTTGGTTATAAAGGTAAGCACACTGCGCATGGTTTCCGAGCAACAGCTCGTACCATCTTGGGTGAAGAGCTTGAATATCGAGTTGATATTATTGAACACCAATTAGCTCATACGGTACGTGATCCGAATGGTACAGCATATAACCGTACTAAATTTTTACGCCGTAGACGCGAACTAATGCAACTCTGGGCAGACTATTTGGATACCTTACGTCAAGGTGGTGATGTATCTGTATTCAAACCTCAAAATGACAATAATCTCATCCAATTCAAAAGTGCGTAACAAATAACATGACCTTACATTTTCTTAATTTTAAAAGTGCTCTCAGATCTATTTCAGAGAGTACAAAGCAAGCCAGTAATGTTTTTACAGTCCTGCATTTAATCAGAAGTAACTACTTAAATTTATATTTCAGATATACGGGTGCACTATACAAAAAATCCTACAATAGTCTTGTTTCGGGTAAATATGATGAAAATGACTTCACTGTATTTAAAACTGATTATGTAGAAGATGTTTTTTTAAAAATTAAAATGCAAACTTTAAATGAGGACACTCTTTATGAACTTTTTTGTAAAGGTGGACAAGTCAAAGTAGGAAATGTACATAAATTGCATGACTATGAAACTTATCATTTATTAAAAGATAAATATCATGTCCAGTTGCAACTTTATGATGACAATATGAAAGCAGCATATTGGGATATGCTTACTGAAATTGACGAAAATCAAGTTAATCTAATTCTAAGGGACTCCAATAAAAGAGAGCTCATTGAATTTAACCGATATGACAATTTAAATTTGGATGACTTATATTTTTCAAGTGATGAAATTGAAGAATTGATCTCTTCCCTAAAAGAAGATCGAGCATCCAACCTATATACAGACAAAGAGCGCGATATTGCCAACAAGTTATTAGTTCAGTTTTTTGCCGATCGCTTATTAAAAATTAAACCCGAATTGCACTCGAGCAAAACCAAACAATCTAAAATTATTACTTTAGCTATGGCTGATATAGGTCGACCACTCAGTGAAAGAACTATTCGAGACCAATTAAAAGAAAAATTGAACAAATAACAAACAAATAAAACAAATTTTTATATGCGTAGATGAACAACCTTCATCTACGCAAATTTTCAATACCTCTTTGTAATGGCATTCTCCACATCACCGAAACAATCTGATGCAATACGGAGAATTGTGTGTCACATCAAGAACATATCATCAATAAAGCCTTAATTGATTTGGATATTTTACGTATCCAACAATTAGCTTCTACGGCTGAGCGAAAGCAAAAAATTTATAAAGATCCTCATGGTCGTACTCGAATCATCAAAGCTAGACCAGCAAAACGCGGACTGTTAGGTATGGGCGAGAGCACGATCTGGGAAAAAGTAAAGCGTGGTGAATTCCCTAGACCGATCAAAATTTCACCAAGGATTACTGCATGGAAACGGGCTGACATTATCGAGTGGCTTGAGTCAAAACAGTAATGCAAACCGAATTATTCACTATATGGGAAGCATCAAAGGCTCTAGCTCATTGGCTACCTTTTCGCTCTCAAAAAGCTTGGTATCGGTATCTCTTAAAAAATCCAAGAGATTACTTAACCCAAGATGGCTACAAAATTAACGTCCATGTCATTAATGGTGAAAGACGTTATACAAACCTCGCCCTAGTGGCATTCATAACGGCTCATCGAAACGGATATGAGTCAAAACCAAAAGGAAAGTCACATGACTGACATGATCAATTACACAGTAACTGCCGATGAAATCAATAAGCTTAAAACAGAACTGATTAAAGAAACTGTTCAAAGCTTACTCATGCGTAAAAACCAACAATTTGACCTCGGTACAGAGGAAGGTATTGATTACGCCGTGAATTGTACCCTTGATGATCTGCTACAGCAGAAAATCCAAAATGGTGAAATTCAAGTTATCGAACAAGGTAAACCAAATGGAGTAATGCAATGAAAGCATCCATTGTCTCAGTTGAACAAGTTTCCGAGTTGCTAGATGACAGTAAAATCATCATGAAAAATGGTTCAAATTCATCTACTACTTACTACCTGATCTTTCAAGGCCGGGAAGCTGTACTAATTAATACAGCATTCGAAAACTACTTCATTACACAAGGACGTTAATAATGGATACACAAAACAATGTTGAAATCATCTTAAATGATGGTTCTACAGCTATGGCTTCGAATCACATTGACGAGTTAATTACTTCAGAAGTGGCACACACGATTGCTCAAATTGATGACGAGTATGACTTGAGTAAACGGGCTGATATTCAGGAATTAAGCGGCATGATTGCAGATCACTTAACAATGAACACAAACATTGCTATTGATCCCAAAATTGTAATGAAAGAATTCCGGAAACAATTGAAATTCCATTAATCCCTGCACAACTACTACGCAATAAGGGGATGCAGTCGCATCCCCTTTCTCATTCCATCTACAACAAACAGCTCAGGCGAATTTGCGTGATACTTCGCCGTGTCAAAAAGGATAGACATGACAAGCTATATTCAATTCAATACATCTTTAAATTCACTCTACGATGCTATAGCAACTTGCGAGGAATACACATCAAATCGTGAAGCAAACCTTGTATTTGATTCAATGCTTAAGGATCTTTTTGAACATTCTTCTGGAAAATATTTCACAGTCTCAGAAAAAACCAGAAAACAAGATGAAGATGCTTTATTAAAAGCCTATCAAAAAAGAGTCCAAGTCAATGCCGATGCTTGGACTCTGATTGAAGCTGAGTTTTTAAGCAATATTTCGAGTTACTGTTTTGATAAACACATGGAATTTAAAAATGAGTTGCTGAAGAAAAAAGACTACTCAATTAAATTTACACCTATCAAAATCAAAGCGGTTATTGATTGGTTAGACTTAACTTTTGAAGTAAATCCGAGTATCTGTAAATTTGCATATAAACCTAATGCAAGAAGCTATATCAAAAGCTTTCTGACAGCAAAAACAGGTACAAGGCATTATGTAAAACATGATGAAAGCGATATTGCTCAAAACGATCTAACGTTTACTATCCGGCTGCATGATATTCGAAGTAAAGAGGATTTATTAAAAATTGCACACTTACTCGAAACACAGTACGGCGCAAATACTTTAACGATGAAAGTCTCAGGTATTGAATTATCTCTCGACTTTTACAATGTTCCTAATCGAGCCTTTTTAAGTGCCCTATACAAATCCCTTAGGTACAGTAAAACTGCGAAAAATTTTCGTATCTATAAATTTATAAAGGATGATATTCGTAATAAATTTACGCCAGTCCCTAAATCACCATTTGTTCTCTTAAACCGGTTTAATAACGATTGGTGTCTAGGTGTAAATCCTAAAGGTTCACCGCTTTGTTATCGCCTATATGCAAAGACGACTGATAGCAATAGACAACCTTTGCCAACTAAAGACCATCGGCTAAGGGTTGAAGTGACTTTGGACCAAGCTATTCTCAAAGAGACCGATTGCTCAATCGAAAATCTGCAAAACATCATCAAACAAGGATTCAAATTTTTGACGTTTACAGAGCTTGATAAGACAGCCCCTAATGCTTTTAAAGAAAGCTATGATGAAATCATCAAGCCATATGGTAAAGAGCAAAAAGTAAGAAATGTAAATCGAAATAAACGAAGTTTACAGGATGGTATTAAGACTCATGCGGAATTGAATAGTATCGTTTCTAAAGCGATTTTCAATTTATGCCGAAAGTTTTAAATTCGTAAAATTACTCTCAATGTCAAAATGACAAAATACAGCATGAAATCATTTAAAATCAATGACTTCATGCTTTATTTATATACCTTATGTCCTAATACCTTATTGAGGCATTCATAAGTATCATTAAATTACCATTTCCGTTTTACTTTATAAAAAATCGATCATTGCTTAGTACTCTACTTTATCTACTAAGAATTAAAATCAATAGCCAATTTTGAAATATACATTTCTTTCATAGGTCCTGGTGTGAAACGGTTTACACGGCAAATTAGAGGAAGCTGATCTCCATCGAACTCAAGATAGCCATTTTTTTTAAAAACTTGAATAATACCCTGATCTTTGAAAATACTAGGATTAAGAGGATTTTTTGCTTTTGGATTATGAAATAAAAACAATCCATCCGAAAATAGCTCGGGATTGTCTGGAGTTACAGGTTTAATTTTAAAATAAGGTAATTCTGTATCTCCATAAACACTAATTACCGAATTCAAATTTGGATGACCATTTGAAATAGCAAGTGCTGTTAATTTCCCTAAAGTAACTTTACTAGAGAAAAGAACGGCGGAAACATCAGAATTTGTCTCATCATCAAAGATATTAAGAGGTAATTCGGCACCTGTTTCTTGCTTCACTACAAAATTGCGTTTTTCAAAACTCAATCCATCTTCTTTAATATAGAAACCATAAAGTAAGGCTAAAATTGAGTAATGACTTTCAAGCCCATAATTCAATTGAGAAAATGATGACATACCAATGATATATGGTACATCAGTTTTTACCCAAGGCTCTTTGATATAATTTGCATATTTCTTAAGCTTCCCACTAAATGCATTAGAACACCGAATGACTCCTTCATTAATTACATTTTCAAAGTCTGGTAGTTTCCAAAGTGGAGTTTCTGTCATTTCCAAATCAGCGGAATTTCTATCATCTTCTGGTCTGCCTGTTTTTTTAATTTCAGATACAACCGCTTCAATATAAAACTTATCTGATCCATCATCTTTTTTGACAATAAAGTCAGGACGATGTTTAGTAAAATCTATTGTCTCTCCCATATTTTTTAGTAGCTGATGTATATAGAATTCCCAAAATGTAGAATGAAAAGTCGTCTGAAGCTCATATAGTATCTTGCCATCCCTATCAATGAAGCCATCAGCCCATTTCTTTAAGATTTCTCGTTCACCATGCAACATTAAATTGTTATTAAGTAATTTATACTTAGGATGAAATTTTTCATCCTCGATTGGTGTATCAAAAAAAAGTTGCATATTTTGGTTCTCTATTTGCGTTGTGTATTAAATGAGCAGACTAAACTATTTAAAAATTCTTTAAACATATCTTCAAAATAGGAAGTCTTAGAAAATGCATAACCTGCTATATGTATAGCATTCATAAATTATGAATATATTCCAACATTCTTATACTTTATAAGATTATATTTAACAAACACTTATCATAAAATTAACATTAAATTAGGTATAACCTTTTTCAACTTTATGATAATAGAAATTAAGGGAATAGAAAAATGCGGACAGAAAATGATGTTTTTTCCTCATTAGAGTCAATTACAGCGGAAAAAGGTTTTCTTGAGGTGCTAGCCTTTTTAGCATTTAAAGATAATTATATTATGGTAGAGGGAGAAACTCTCGATAGTGAATCGTTTATTCGCTCATACGACCGAACTAGACTCTCAAAAACTGAACTAGCAACTTTAATTGCCCTAACATTTAAAAATTACAATGGTAACATCCCCTTATCTAAGGAACTTATTTCCGAAAAAGCACTTAATATTTATGAGTTATTTGAAGATCTTCATCATACATTTTTTCCAAAAGACCTATCTAAAGAGCAAGTTTTAAGTAATGATTTTTTCTCTTCTAGTCATATGATGAGAGAGGCTATTTTCTATAGTGCTGAAGGTGCTTTTAAACATCAATATAGAGATATTTCAAAAATAAGGTATGAACCTGATAATACGTGGCTGAAGCAGAACAATGGCTTCACGATCGGAGAGTTAGTTGCTGTTATTCATGCAATAGAGAAAATACAACTTGAAAAAGCAAATAACTTATTAACAAATAACATCGGAAAATATATTCAGAGCTTTCTACCTCTTTTCCGTTTTAATCTACAAGAGCTTGTGGAAGAGTCCAAGCTTTCCTTGGATATAATTGAAGCCTGCATTAATAAACTACTTTCTTATCCCCGTGATACGGGGCTCGATTGCTTTCAATCTGTAGATGATTTCAACTACACAAATGCATGTCCCATTATTCAAATAGATGATGACTACTACACTTTCAGTACGCAAACATTATGGGAGTCTATATATGAAAGCCCATTTTTTTGGTTTAAGGATACAGAATATGAAAATGAGGCAGGTAAAAACAGAGGTTTTTTCACCGAAGAGTTTACTGCCAAAAGATTGTCTGCCATTTTTGGTGAAGAAAATGTCTTAACTAATATTGACGTTTTCAAGGGCAATGATAAAGCTGGTGAAGTAGATGTCTTAGTGCTATTTGGCGAACTTGCTCTTGTTATTCAGGCAAAATCTAAAAAACTCACAATCGCTTCTCGTAAAGGGAATTCTCAACAACTTCAAAAAGATTTTAAAAACGCCGTGCAGCATGCTTATGAGCAAGCCTTAGATTGCTGTAAATTTATACAATTACAAGATACTGTCCTAAAAAACTCAGATGGCAACATCATCCACATCCCAAGACAATATAAGACTGTTATACCAATATGCGTGGTTTCAGACCACTATCCTGCTTTGTCTAGTCAATGTAGACAATTCTTAAAATTTACGGTTGATAAGGTAATCAAACAACCTTTCGTTACTGATGTTTTCTTTATCGATACTATGTCAGAGATGCTTCCTTCTCCGTTACATGTTTTCGATTATCTTATCAAACGTAGTGATTATGGAAGTTCTATCGTTTTAAATCATGAGCTTTCAACATTAGCAATTTATATAAATCAAAATTTATACTTTAAACAAGATTTCGAAATGGTAATGCTTGATGACAATGTTACGTGTGATCTTGAACTAGCCATGATGGCTAGAAGAGATGGATTGCAAGATGTTCCAAAAACACCTAATGGTTTATTAACAAAATTTAAAGATACCTATGTTGGAAAGTTAATAGACAATATCTCATTTTCCAAATCTTATAAATTACAGCAAATCGGGTTTCATTTACTTTCATTAGATGAACCGACGATCAACTTTACAAATGAAGCTATAGGCAAAATGATAGCTCAATACAATATTGATCAACGATCTCATGATCTAACTATGCCTATCTCAGAATCCAACACAGGCATTACTATCCACTGTAATGAAGACCCCTACGCAATAGCTTACCCAAGACTTAAAAAGCATGTTGAACGTAGAAAATATTCTCAGAACGCAGAGAGTTGGTGTGGATTATGTATTAACCCCAAGACATTAGATATTACTATAGCTATTTATGAAAACTACGAATGGAAATATTCAAGAAATTTAGAATCTACTGTTAATGCTATTAATTTAAAAGGTTCTAAACATCTTGTTAATATCGGAGACCCCATTTCATTCAGATTTACGAACTCTCAACCGAGCAAAAACACTCAACAGAAAATTGGAAGAAATGAGCCTTGTCCGTGTGGTAGCGGTAGTAAATTCAAAAAATGTTGTCTTATTTAATAATGCTAAAACTTTGACGGTACAAATGGCGGGATATTTACAGTCTTAATTTTTTATGTTTAACTAATTCATATATTTAGATATTAAACCTGACGGACTCTTTCACCGCCAGAATAAACTGCAATGCCAAGCAGAACGAAGGTCTAAATTAATCAAATTTAGGCCTTTTTTAATTTTATTGTTCTCAATATTAAATATTCCCCTAATTGATCTTCTATTTGTTTAGCTCAATAACTTCACAGTATTTGAGTCCTGATTGATGGATTTAAATCACACGTTTTTTCCTAATGCACGACTTATGGATTTTTTATTGGCAGTAAGAAAGACACGTTTATTTACAAATACAAATTTTATATTCTAAAGACAATTACTTAAGCCTATGCTAAAAATAAATCATCCTCTCAATATAGGTGCTATTCAAAAAATTATTCATTAATTTAAACATCATAGAACTGAAACGCGATTGCGGTACTTTTAACTTGATCAACGAAAAACTTAAAAAACACCTTTCATATATCACTGCTATTCGGGAGAGAACATGAATAACAGCCAGAATTATGTTAAGCAGATCAAGAATGCCAAACGTGGTGGCTATACCCCAACCCTTGCCAAAGACATCAATAAACATAAAATTCAAAAAGCACAGCGTCTGATTGACGAATGGCGAAAGCTCGCCAATGAACTCCGCCCCCAAATGCAACTGGAGATGGCATATACACTTGAGGAATGCGCACAGGATCTAGACCAAATTTTAAGAATGAAATAGCACTCAACGTTCATCCATCCTATTTTTTCGCCCACATCTTGTGGGCGAAACATTGCCTAATTTTATTTTTCTGGTTTTTAGAGCCAAACATCGGTTGAATGCTGAATAAATCAAACGTATAAATTACATTCGATTTGCTGTTTTTTTAACTTGCACCACTTCAAAAAATCTGTAGAATGCATTCCACAACGCCGGCATAGCTCAGTTGGTAGAGCAACTGACTTGTAATCAGTAGGTCCACAGTTCGAATCCGTGTGCCGGCACCATTTCTTAGCCTCGCTTTTTAGTGAGGCTTTGATGTTTTTAGAGCCGCTCTTTTATGGCTTCCTCGCGCTAATCTGCACATAACGAATCAGCCCGTCTCGATACAACTTTTCGCACAATTTTGCCGTCATCTTGATTTTGAATTGATCCACATGACTCAGGCTCATCTGACTTTTTTCTTCTTGAATATAATCGGCAAAACCCTGAAATACGAATTCGCTGATATCTTCAATCTGGATATTTTCGAAACCTGCCTGTTGCACTTGGTGTTGTAAATTTTGCTTTGAATTTAAATTTTTCAAATTCACATCTGCTGCTTTCAACAGACTTTGATATTTCAATCGTTGCACTGAATTTAAATTCAAAAACGCATCGGACAACATCAAATAGTGAAAAGCAAAGCGCCCTTTTGAATTCAAAACATCAACGACTGATAAAAGCAATAAATTCAAATCACTATGATACGCAGCATCAATACACAGCACGGCATCCATAGCGTTTTGTGGATAAATATTTTTTAAATTCAAAAATGAATCTTGCTGAATTTTAATCTTTGAATTTAAATTTTTTTGGATTTTTTCCACACATGCCGTTTGCAATTCGACTGCGGATAAGTTTTGAATTTGAAAATGTTCCATCCAAAAAACCAAGCTCGCACCCTGCCCACAACCGAGGTCTAAAACACGATCTGTAGATTTTAATTGAATGGATTCGGCAAGATGGAAAGCGAGTTTTTGACAGGCCGCAGGATAGGATGATTTTGCATCATCCCAATAGCCCAAATTGCTCCAAGCAAGTTCCGCATCATCTCCGAGTAGTCGACTGTTAATCGCATATTTATGGCTAGGGATGTGCTGACGAATTGCTTGAAGCCATTTCATGTTAGTAACCGAGTTGAGGGGCTACCTCCACTTTAGGTTTTAAACCCACAAACGGCAATGGTGCACCAAAAATTTCTGCAATATGCATAGCAGACGTTACCGCAGACTCTAAAATCGGCAGACCGTCACAAGACCATGAACCACAGAAGAAGACTTTACGTTCAGGGGATAAATGTCGTTGCTGTAACTCTTTATTCAGCGCCACGGTATGTGAATCCACCACTGCACGTGTCAAACTGACCGAAGAGATCACTTTTTTAGAATCAATCGGTGTCACTGGCTGCCAGGTTTGGAACACTGGAGTTTTACCCACCAAGCTCGGCTCAATGGAGTTGAGCCACACGGTAAATTGCTGACGGGTAAATTTACGATCCATCATATAACTTAGTACAGACCAATCTTTACGCTTCGGCGGCATCACTGTTTGATCGGTATGTATTACCAACTGACCTTGCTCAAATTTAAATTTCTTTAAGAGCTCAATATCGTCAGCAAATTGGGTTGAATCTAAAAATTCTTCCGTTTTGGTGGTTGGTGTCGCAACAACCACGCGATCGAATAGATGATGTGCTCCGGCCTCAGTTTCCACCAAAACTTTATCGTCTTGCTCATGCACTTTGGTAATTGCCGTACCACTTTGAATATTTAAACCTTCAATCAGTTTATCAACCAACGCAGGTGTACCACCTTGGATACGTAGCAAGGCATCACCGTTGGTCAATTGACGCAAGAAAATCAACAGCGGTTTTGCAGGCCATTCGCCAATCGTTTTCGGGTTACAGGTGCAAATGGTATACAACACAGGCATGACCGCACCATGCCAAAATACTTCTTCAATTTCATTTTTATTAATGAACTCGGCAAGCGTGATGTCCTGATTTTTTGATTTAAAAAATCGAGTGATCGCTGCTTTGAGTTGCAACATCCCTTTGACTAAACGCCAGCCATATTGTTGTAAGCCTTTACGGTTATTAATAATTGGGAAATTACCAATACGGCTACGACTGGTAGTCAACCACGTTTCTGTACGATCTTCAAATAGCCAACTGCATGCCATATAGGTACGGACAGGGAAAGTTTTAATCCCTAAATGGGTCGCCAAACTTAAGGTATTTTTCCAGAGGTGTGGATTCATCACACGCAAAGGGGCATCGATCAAGCCGCCTTCAAACTCAGTGCTGTGGCTATCCATACCACGACCAGGCAGAGCTTCGAAAATTGTAATGTTATGCCCTGCGTCTTTAAGAATTCTTGCGGTAGCCAGCCCAGCCATGCCACTACCGATGACTGCAATTTCCAATTTTCTTTTCCATCTATAAAACACAGTTTAAAAGTATGACTGATCAGAAGTTAAAAATAGCTATTAAAAAATACCAGATTCGCACTTTTTGTATGGATTTCAGTACAGCCGTTTTTAAGTTAAATTTACAAATATTTACAGTCAAAAAGCACACAATTTAAGCTTTGTTTTTAAACATATTTTTCTTTAAAATTTTAATTACTCTATAAAACCAAACAATTAAATTAACCATTTTTATAACTTTCGGTTTACTTTAAAGCCAAGTACCGCTAAGATGCGCCACATAAGAAAGTGATAAATTCATCACAATTTATAAAAAGTAAAATGATATTTAAATCATGACAACAATAAATACTACAGCGCTCAATAAAAAAGCCTCTGACTGTTCAGAGGCTTTTTTTTCGGCTACTTCAACGACATGATTTTCGCTTAAGCTTCATGCGCCAGCGCAATTTCACCAAATTTTCCGTTATTGAAATCATCAAAGGCTTGAATGATTTCAGCTTTGCTATTCATCACAAATGGGCCATAACCTTGAATCGGCTCATTTAGTGGCTCACCGCTAAGCAACAAAAATTGTGTGTCCTGCAACGCTTGTAGCTGAATGGCGATATCGTCTTTGGCAAACATGACCATCGAACTGTCTTGAACTTTATGGCTTTCATTCACCACAACTTCACCCTTCAAGACCACCAAAATGGTGTTATGCCCTTCAGGTACATCTAAGGTGGTTTCATATTGAGCTTTTAACTCACCATCCCACACATTCACTGGACTAAAGGTCTGTGCTGGCCCAAGGTGACCACCCATTTCACCGGCAATCACCCGAATATGCCCTGCACCTTCATCCATGTCTATGCGAGGAATATCTTGGCGTGTGATCGCTTGATAACGAGGCTGGGTCATTTTGTCTTTTGCCGGTAAATTCACCCACAATTGAACCATCTCAAAAAGACCACCTGCTTGAGCAAATTCAGGCGAATGAAATTCTTCATGTACCAGACCCGACCCTGCGGTCATCCATTGCACATCGCCCGTTTGAATTGTGCCGCCACCACCACTTGAGTCCTTATGAGTCACTTCACCGCTGTAGGCGATAGTCACCGTTTCAAAACCACGATGTGGATGTGAACCTACACCATGCCGTGCAGTGGTGGGATCGAACTGATAAGGTGCCGCATAATCCAAAAGCAAAAATGGGCTAATCGCCTGACCTAGACGATCATAGGAAAATAAGCTTTTGACTGGAAAACCATCGCCCACCCAGTGCATTTGCTGATTACGATAAACACCAATTACTTTTTTCATTTCTTAGCTCCTATATTCATACGATAGGATGAACATAGCGCTTATTTTAAGCTTTGAAATACTTGATGGCCATCATCCAGATAGCATTCTATATCTCAAATTTAGAACAATACTCAGACATACAATCTGCACCTCACTCAAAACCAAGCATTAATTCAGAAATTCTAAGCTTTAAGTCATATATAACGATGAATTATCCCAATTTTATGATTGAGCTTCTCATTTAAACCCATTTCATTGTCTCATTTTTACAACTATTCTAAATCTAGTTAACACGCAGATTTCATCTGATCCTGCGTACTTGCAAACAGGAAAGAGCACAATAAAATGGGCAAACCTTACGTTCGTTTAGACAAAGACAATGCCGCGGTACTTTTAGTTGACCATCAAACGGGTCTACTTTCATTGGTTCGCGATATTGATCCAGATAAATTTAAAAATAATGTGCTCGCACTGGCTGCAGCTGCTAAATATTTTAATCTTCCAACAATTCTCACCACCAGTTTTGAACAAGGTCCAAACGGGCCATTGGTTCCAGAACTCAAAGAAATGTTCCCTGACGCACCTTATATTGCACGACCAGGTCAAATTAATGCTTGGGATAATGAAGATTTTGTGAAAGCAGTCAAAGCAACCGGCAAAAAACAATTGATTATTGCCGGTGTAGTGACTGAGGTTTGTGTGGCATTCCCAACCTTGTCTGCTTTAGAAGAAGACTTTGACGTCTTTGTGGTGACCGATGCTTCAGGTACTTTCAACCATTTAACCCGCGACTCAGCGTGGGAACGTATGACGCAAGCGGGTGCACAGCTCATGACGTGGTTTGGTACCGCGTGTGAATTACACCGTGACTGGCGTAATGATATTGAAGGTTTAGGTGCGCTTTTCGGCAACCATATTCCAGACTACCGTAACCTCATCAACAGCTATACACAAAATACTGAAAAGAAATAATCCTCCAGTAGTAAAAAGCGGCTTCGAGCCGCTTTTTTTATACCTGATGTATAAATTGACGTATGATAATTGGAATTGAAATAATTTTTCACTGCATAAGGTGATCCATGCATTCATTTGATGACTATTACTACTTTTACTTGGTGGTGAAACATGGCGGTTTTAGCGCTGCAAGTGAAGCATCGAATATTACAAAATCAAAATTAAGCCGACGCATTTTAGATCTCGAAGCCAAATATAATGTCACCCTTATTCAGCGTTCTACCCGACACTTTAAGGTCACGACATTAGGCCAAGAATTGTATGAAGAATGCATAAAAGTGATCGAACAAGTCGAATGTGCGCATCAGGTACTCCTGAAGCAAAAAAGTGAACTTGAAGGCTTGGTTAAAATTAGCTGTCCACCGGTCATGATGGAACATCAAATTCGCCCCTTGTTAAATCAATTTTTAAAAGATCATCCCAAAGTTCAGGTTGAACTCGAGCTGTCTAGCCGCCGTGTAGATGTCTTGCATGACGACATTGATTTAGCGATTCGTACCAATTTTAGTAAGAATGAAGACTCGAGCATTATTGTACGTGACGTGATTAAAACCGTGCATTGCTTAGTGATTAGTCCTGAACTTTTACAAGGGCGCGAGTTAAAGCATATTACGGAATTAACAGAATTTCCGAGTATCGTTTTAGGTACACAGAAAAACCGCTATCAATGGCATTTGCATCATACCGGACAGCAAGAGCAGATTGAAATTGCCTTACAACCTCGAATTAAAAGCAATGACTTAGCCGGTGCTTATTATGCAGTACTGGATGGTTTAGGCATTGCAGACTTACCGTATTTAACGGTACAAGCAGATATAGAGGCAGGTCGTTTAATTCACCTCTTCCCCGAATGGTGCTCAAATGTCGGTACGGTACAATTGGTATATGCTTCCCGTAAAGGTCAGCGCCTAGTCATGGAGAGATTAATTGACTATTTAGTCGATGGAATTCGTGACTATGCTCCAGAACATGATGGCTATTTAGTTTAATGTTCTTGACCATAAAAAAAGCCAGAACTGAGTTCTGGCTTTTTTAAATCTACGGTTGGATCACCAAATTAGATTTTACCCACTAGGTCGATCGATGGTGCAAGCGTCGCTTCACCTTCTTTCCATTTTGCAGGACATACTTCACCTGGGTGTGCATGTACATATTGAGCAGCTTTTACTTTACGCATCAATTCAGAAGCATCACGACCAATACCACCTGCATTGATTTCAACGATTTGGATTTTACCTTCAGGGTCAATTACGAAAGTACCACGGTCAGCAAGACCATCCGCTTCAATTAAAACATCAAAGTTTTTCGCAAGTGTCCAAGTTGGATCGCCAACCATTGGGTATTCGATTTTCTTAATTTCTTCAGAAGAATCGTGCCAAGCTTTATGCGTAAAGTGTGTATCAGTAGATACTGAATAAATTTCTACGCCCATTTTTTTGAATTCAGCATAGTGATCAGCAAGATCGCCTAATTCTGTTGGACATACAAACGTAAAGTCAGCAGGATAGAAAAACACCACAGACCATTTACCGTAGAAGTCTTTTTCTGAAACTTCAATAAATTGACCGTCTTGGTAAGCGGTAGCGTTAAATGGTTTTACTTCAGTATTAATTAAACTCATTTGATATTCCTCTAACTCATTTCAGGGATTGCTTATCTGTTGAAGCTAGAATACGAAATATCAAACCATAGGTAAAACCGAACTTTTTTATAAAAACTATCGGATTTTTAGATTTATTATTTAAATCAATCTTTGCCTTTCCATCGAGCAAACCAATCAAGTTCAATGAGAGCAAGCTTTCATATCCATACATAGGGTCTGCCAAGCAGCCTGTGTAAACTGTTGTTTATAGTGTGATGGTGGCGTTTTGACTTTATGTGATAACCATGCCCGACAATAATTTTCCGTTGCCCCTAAGACCAATGACATCATTAATTCTTTGGGTAAATGCTCAATCAAATGCCAATCGGGTTGTGCGGTCAACCAATCCAGTAGTGCGCTATTGCGTTGCAAATTATGTTTTTTTAACTCGGCTTGTAGCGTTTCCTTACGCATACTAAACCCTGCCGCATACAAGAATCCTGCAAAATCTGGATACGCTTCGACCCAGTCGATATACGAGCACAAAATGGCTTGAATGCCTTCCTGCAGCGATTGGGCCTGTGTCAATGCATCTGCCCTTTTCACAAATTGATCTTGCAACGCCGCAAAATACAATGCCGCCACTAAACCATCTTTATTTTTAAAATGATGGTAAATCGCGCCAACACTGGTCTCTGCACGGTCTCTCACATGTTCAATCGTCGTCGTTTCAATCCCTTGCTCTAAAAAACATGCAAGGGCTTCTCCTAAGATCTGCCGTTTAAGTTCCGCTCGGCGACCACTGTAAATTCGTTGCAATAATGCTTGATTTGACGACATCGATACCTTCCCTTTGTCGGGTCATTTTAAAACAATGTTGGCTTTTTTTAATAGCTGTGACGTCATTTACGCCATTAACAGAATATTATTCTGTATTAGAATTATATTCTAAATAATGAAGGATAATTAAGCATGAGCCAAGCATTAAAATTATGGAAGACCTTCCAAAACAAACCCGCAGGGAAATGGACTTTTTCTAAATTGCTGTGTTTGAAAGCACCGTATTTCAGTAGCATTTCGCCTGTTTTTGATGAATTAAAGCCCCAATACTGTGAACTACATATAAAAAAACAGCGCAGCGTGCTGAATCATATTGGCACTGTCCACGCGATTGCCATGTGTAATATGGCTGAATTGGCTGGCGGAACCATGACCGATGTGACCGTTCCGAGCAGCCATCGTTGGATTCCCAAAGGCATGACTGTGGAATATTTGAAAAAAGCTGATACAGATTTAACGGCCATTGCCACGCCTGTCGATGTTAATTTTACGTGGAATGCAGGGTGTGATTATTTGGTGAATGTCGTGGTGAACAACACACGTAATGAAGTGGTTTTTAAAGCCGTAATTACCATGTGGGTATCAGCAAAAAAATAAGTCATCGACTCAATTGCAGCATGAAACTGATCTTTCAAAATAAGCCATGCATAAAAAAGCCCTCAAGATTGAGGGCTTTTTTTGATGATGATCTACCGTTTTAAACGCTGTGTTTAAGGTTTATTAAAACGGTAAGTCGTCATCTAAATCTGCTGCTGCAGGAGCCGGTGTCGGTGCAGGCTGTTGTTTTGGCGCAAAACCACCTGGGTTGTTATTGCCATAGCTATTGCCTTGAGCCGGTTGGTTATTGCCATAACCGCCTTGGTTTGAGCTATTACCGTAGCCACCTTGGTTTTGGTTATTGTTATAACCGCCTTGTTGATTATTAAAACGAGGCTGACCAAAATCACCGCCTTGACCTTGTTCGCCTTGTTGGCGATTATTGTCAAGCATTTGCATTTGTTCACCACGAATTTCAGTCGTATAACGCTCTTGACCGCCTTGATCTGTCCACTGACGAGTACGTAATGAACCTTCAATATAAACTTTAGAACCTTTGCGCAAATATTGCTGTGCAATTTCACCTAAGCGGTTATGTAACACAATACGGTGCCATTCTGTTTGCTCTTTACGTTCACCTGTATTTTTATCTGTCCATGAATCACTCGTTGCAATTGAAAACTGAGTGAGAGAACCACCATTTGGGAAAGTTTTTGTTTCAGGGTCACGACCCAAAGTACCAACTAAAATGACCTTATTTACACCACGCATCAGACGTATTCTTCCTATTTGTTTCTATTATTTACTTTATAAGAGTTATGCTTAAATGGCTACCTCTTTCCCTAACAAGTGCGTTAAATGTTGTCGCGCAGATTCATCCATCTGCTGCTTATCCACTTTTACATAAGCCACTTGCTGGTCAGACATCACCACAACTTCTTCAATACCACGAATTGCTAAAAGCTGAGAAGTCCATTCATCCGTTTCTTTATCTTCAGGCAAACTAAACACCATAGACGATAAATAACGCGGCTGAGCCAACCCAAAACTAATGATCAACCATAAAATGGCTAGCCCTGTCAGGATGCCCCATCCCATTGCCGTATCATTTAGCAACAGAAGTTGCCCACCAATCATACCACCAAAAAATGCCCCCAGAAACTGACTGCTGGCGTTCACCCCCATGGCAGTCGCTTTGGATTGAATTGGAGCTGCTTTCGATAACCATGACGGTAATAATGCCTCCATCACATTAAATGCGATAAAGAATAAACCTAAGCCTGTCAGCAAAATATATTTTGATTCGAAACCAAAAATTAAGATGCCCAATCCCAAAATAATGCCACCAATGGCGGTCAAGAAAATGCCGCGCATTTTGCGATATTTTTCCGCCAAAATAATACTTGGAAATGCAAAAAACAGGCTCACGACCAAAAGCGGCAAATACACCAGACCATGTGAATGTAATGGAATATTGGCAAAGTCAATCAACTGAGACGGCACATAGATAAACATCGCGGTGAGCAGTAAATGCAATGAAAAGACTGAAACATGTAAACGATTTAGATCAGGCATTTTCAGTACTTGCTTTAACTGCGTCAGATAACCTTGTTGAAAATTTTTATGATGACGCGTTACTTTCGGTACCAATAGCAACATCGCAATCGCGGCAAGTCCCATGATGGTGGTCACCCAAAATAAACCCGAGATACCGACTAAACCTGTGAGCCAAGGCCCAAGGCTAAACGCCACCACAAAGGACAAACCGATACTCATCCCCATCATCGCCATGGCTTTAGTGCGCTGTTCTTCACGTGTGACATCGGCTAGCAAAGCCATCACTACCGCAGACACAGCGCCACCACCGGCTATCGCACGCCCGATAATTACGCCATAGATGCTATCGGACATCGCCGCAATTGCACCGCCTAAAGCAAACAACAGCAGCCCGATCACCACCAACGGTTTACGGCTATAACGGTCTGCAATCAAACTAAACGGAATCTGTAAAATTGCTTGGGTCAAGCCATAGACACCCACCGCTAAACCAATGAGTGCCGGTGTTGCCCCTGCATATTGCTGACCTGCCACAGAGAAAACAGGAATAATCATGAACAGCCCCAGCATACGTAAGGCGAAAATACTACTCAAAGCAAAAGTTGAGCGTCGTTCAAGAGCATTCATCATAGCTGGTTAAAAATTCATTAATCTTGGAATGGGATTATAGGACATTCAGCTTAAAGCGAAGCAGGATTTTTATTGATTTTAAATATCCTGATGATTGGACAAATAAAAAGCGCAGCTGATGCTGCGCTTTTTGGGAGATATTAGGCAAATTTAAATTAGCCTAGACTTTCTTGGCGCTTTTTATATTGAATTGAGGCAATCACCGCCCAAACAATAAATGCCACACCAATCAGGCCTGTTACCACTTCAGGGACATGCAGACCTGTGCCACTCGCCAACATAATGAAGGCCAAAGCACCAATCGCATAATGCGCACCATGTTCAAGGAAGATATAAGCATCTAAGGTGCCTTTATCCACCAAGTAAATGGTCATTGAACGCACGAACATAGCACCAATGGCAAGACCGAGCATAATGATCACAACATCAGAGGTAATCGCAAATGCACCAATCACACCATCAAAACTGAATGAGGCATCGAGTACTTCAAGGTAAAGGAAACCACCAAAACCTGCTTTGATCACACCTGTCGGTACGCCATTTGCATCATGTCCAACCGCATTACCGTTTTCATCGACTTCAGGTTCACCACCCAATAAATGACTCAGTACTTGGACACCGATATACACCACGATCCCCCAGATACCAGCCATTACAACCGCTAGACGAGAGGCTTCAGCCACATTTGCCGCCATCACCAATAACGCAATTAGGGCAATAAACACGGACATTGCAGGAACGTTTGCAAGATTGGCCAAACGGCGCTCTAACCAACGGAACCAATGGGTATCTTTCCCTTCATCTAAGAAGAAGTTCAGGAACACCAATAATAAGAAAGCACCACCAAAGGCCGCAATTTCTGCATGATGTGCCATCAATTTAGCTGAATACTGAATTGGATCATTCAACGCCATTTGAACCACTTCCATTGCGCCCATGTCAGCCGTTACAGCAACAATGACGATTGGGAAAATCAAACGCATACCGAATACAGCAATCACAATCCCGACAGTTAAGAAAATCATTTTCCAGAAATGATCCCAACCACGGAGTACCGATGCATTCACTACAGCGTTATCAAATGATAATGATACTTCCATCACTGCCAAAATTGCAGTAATGGTCAGTGCTGTCAGCATGGCTTGCACACCTGCATTTGGGCCATGATTCAGACCCCAATATGCAGAAATGGCAAGACACACGATTGTAAAGACGATTGAGAAACCAAAATGTTTCATCATGATAGATCGACCTATTCATTCAATAAGATTTCAAAATGAGGGAATACCCAGTTTGAAGCTAAGTTTATGGCGCAATTATGCCGCTTTTCAGGATTGAAACCAAAAATTATTCGTTACATTTTGAATAAACACTCTAAGATGGAGGCTCTCAATTACATCGCATCATGGTGTAGACCCGTCTTTCATTTTTAACGACAGGAATGTTCAATGCGTTTTTCTGAAGAAGTTTGGCAACGTAATACCGCGTTATATCAGCAGATTCTCCATCTACCGTTTAATCAGGAATTGGCTCAGGGCAGTTTAAGCCGCGACGCCTTTTGCCACTATGTCATTCAGGATGCCCATTATTTATTGGCCTATGGTCGTGCACTTGCAGTGTGTGCAGCCAAGGCATTTGATGCCGACGATGTGATTCAGTTTTCTGAAGCGGCAAAAATTGCCATCGTGGTGGAACGCAGTCTGCACAATGACTTTATGCAAGGTTTCAACATTAGCAAAGAACAGTTTGAAAATACTCCACTGACCCTTGCTTGCCATCATTACACTTCATTTCTAACAGCGACAGCATGGTCAGAAAGTTACCCTGTGGTCCTTGCCTCACTCCTGCCTTGCTTTTGGATCTATGCTGAAGTCGGCAAAGCCATTGTCAGCCAATCTGTGCCTAATAACCCTTACCAAGCATGGATCGACACCTACTCAGGTGAAGACTTCAATACTGCTGTGCAAAACGTGATTCAAACTATTGATCGAGTGGCGGCTCGCTGCGATGCAGATACACGTGAAAAAATGCATGCGGCTTATACGAACGGCGCAAAATTAGAATGGATGTTCTGGGACAGCGCGTATCAACAGCGCACATGGCCTGTAGAATAAACCTTTGATTTAAACTGTATAAAAAAGGATCTAAAATTGCTTTTAGATCCTTTTTTATACGGTTGGATTCGGTTCAAATGACCTTGCACGATCATTTCAGGCATTAGCGTTTAAAACGATACCATCCGAGGAAAATCCCCATCGCGATAATCACCAAAAAAATCGCAAAACGTGCTTCACGCAATTCACTGCGCGCTGCTTTGCGTTCCTGCATTTCTTCTGAATGAAATTGTGATTTGATCATCGGATCAAGTTGAGCAATGGCCAATAAATCTTTGGGCTTTTCACCTTTGCCTAAAATGAAATACAGCCCTTTCACTTGCATTTCATTGAGTTTACCCAGTTCAATATTCAGTTGGGTGGCTTGTGCATTATAGTCAGGCACCCAATCTTCTACGCGGGCATATACATGGGCACGACTAATATCAAAGATTGATGCATCCTGCACTTTCTTGCCCGTTTGATCTTCCAGTTGTTCACTCAAATCGGAGAATTGGGACAGTACATAGTCTTTTTTCTGTGCCAACTGTACACCATCAAAAGCATACTCTTGTATTTTTTGTGCAGGATTATTTTTCGATAATAAACCTTGGGGAACGACTTTAAAGTCCAGAACAGTATTGTCAGGGACTTGGTTGGTTTGCAGCACCATATAGACCACAGACCATAGCTGTTCATTTTGCCCGACCGCAGGCACGCTCACGCTATAACGCTGCTCGGCTGCAGGGTCAATAAACTGTTCAAACGCGAGGATTTGACTGTCTTCAGCCCACAGGATTTGGCTTAAAAACATGAGGCTGATGATCACCCAAAATTGTTTTAACATTATTTGCTCTTATCATGATTATTTTCTGTTCTGGCAGAATTATAATTAATTATTCAAATACTTACATTTAAAATCACACATTTAACGATTGGAAATTCATCATAATTTAATACAAATCTATTGTTTTATAAATGATCTAGAACCTATAAAAAGTTAATCTGAAACAGCATCGATATAGGCTTTGATGCTTACTGAAAACTCTGCCATGCATAAATCAAAACAGCTGCAGCAAGCACCCAACTCAACGTTGCTACACTCAAACATGCCGTTAAGCTCATACGTGTAGCGAGCAGGTACACCATTAATAAATAAATGAAATATGGGATGAGAGACCAGAGTCCAAACAGTGCAGTTTTTTGTAATGCGGCTGCACCCTGATCATTTGCCACGATCACATGGGCAATCAACGCAAAAGTCGGAAACAATGGGACCAGTCCTGCAATATAAAATGCCTTACTTTTAGACAGCAAAGCAATTAATACCACAACAAAGGCACCCATTAAGCTTTTGAAAAATAAGGACAACATGGCATTCTATAGTTTCGATAAAACTGCATTTTACGCCTTTTCTGCGATAGTCCTGAGATTTTCCAATGGATTGTTATGCGCATGACACAGGAGATTTAAACGATGAACTCAAAACAGTCACAGCGCTTTTATATTTATGCACCTTTACACCACAGGCTAGATGTAAAGCGCGCCTTTTGTTGCTCAGCCATTTGCTTAAACTGCGCTTGAACTTTTAAATCTTCAGCACTCATCAAATGTTGATTGTTTTCAACAATTGCCAAAACCAAATCAAACTGTTGAGGAATTTTTTCGCAAGCCAGCTGCTTTTTTTCAGCTTCTGTTTTGGCTTGACCTAATTTCGCAATATATAGATCAATTTTTTCACTTTCGGTATTCAGCGCCAAAGTTGCTTGTTCTAAGCTGTCATATTTTTGCGCTTTCGGTGTGTGGTTCGGGGTACATGCACTCAAAAACACACTACACATCAATAAACCCATCACACCTAATGTTGGATTGAGATGAAGTTGCCATTTCATGTTAAAAGTCCTAGATTGCTGATTTGCAGATGTTTTAGGGCATCGGCACAGACAGCTATATTTTGATTCGGCCATTTTTCTCACAAAGTCACGCATAAATCTAGGTTTAAATTACACTTGAACATTTTTCATGCGCTATCATATATAGGTTTTTCGATGAATATTTTAGGACCCCTTGCATGAGCCAAAGCCATATCCGTATTCGAGGCGCACGTACCCATAACTTAAAAAATGTGTCACTCGATATTCCACGCGACAAGTTTGTGGTCATTACGGGTCTTTCTGGTTCAGGGAAGTCCTCTTTGGCTTTTGATACCTTGTATGCTGAAGGTCAACGTCGCTATGTTGAGTCCTTATCTGCCTATGCACGCCAATTCCTTTCGCAAATGGAAAAGCCCGAAGTTGACTCGATTGAAGGCTTGAGTCCTGCGATTGCCATCGAACAAAAATCAACGAGCCACAACCCACGCTCAACAGTGGGAACAATCACCGAAATTTACGACTATTTACGTCTACTCTATGCCCGTGTCGGCACGCCGTATTGTCCTGAACATGACCTCCCGATGGTGGCTCAGACTGTGTCTGAAATGGTTGATACCGTCAAAGGTCTAGAAGAAGGTACGGCGCTTATGTTGCTTGCCCCTGTGGTCCGTGACCGTAAGGGTGAGTACACCAACTTATTTGAACAATTACAAGGTCAGGGTTTTGTCCGTGCCCGTGTCGATGGTGAAGTCATTGATATCGACACACCACCCGAATTAGACAAAAAGAAAAAGCACACCATCGAAGTCGTTGTTGACCGTTTTAAAGTTCGTGATGACCTCGGTAACCGTATTGCAGAAAGCTTTGAAACGGCTTTACGCATGGGCGGCGATATTGCCATTTTGTCGTGGATGAAAGGCGAACAAGAAGATCGCGTATTTTCTGCTAAGCACTCTTGCCCTGAATGTGAACGTGCCGTTGGTGAACTTGAACCACGGCTATTTTCCTTCAACAATCCATTCGGTGCCTGCCCTGTTTGTGATGGTTTAGGCACACGCAGCCATTTTAGTGCTGACAAATTGATTCCCAATAATGAAGTTTCGATTAGCCAAGGGGCAATCCGTGGTTGGGACCGTCAACGTCCGTATTACTATAGTATGATTCAGAAAGTCGCTGATCATTTTGGTTATTCTTTGGAAACCCCATGGAATGAACTCGATGCCGAGACCAAAAAGAAATTCCTTTATGGTACAGGCAAGGAAAAAGTTGACCTCAGTTATATTGATGAACGTGGTCGCTCGCATAAACGAGTACAAGCCTTTGAAGGGATTTTGCCGCATTTAGAACGTCGTTACCGTGAAACCGAATCAAACTACGTGCGTGAAGATTTGGCGCAGTATTTATCCAATGCTGCATGTGATGCTTGCGGTGGCTCACGTCTCAATGAAATTTCACGTCATGTTCGAGTTAAAGATAAAACCATCGCGCAGATCACTAAAATGTCGATCGGTGATGCTGAAAGCTACTATCAAGACCTCAACTTAAGCGGTGCCAAAGGCGAAATTGCCGATAAGATTTTCAAGGAAATTCGTGAGCGTTTGCACTTCCTAGTCTCTGTGGGTTTGAATTATTTAAGTTTATCGCGCTCGGCAGAAACACTGTCGGGTGGTGAGGCACAGCGTATCCGTTTGGCTTCACAAATTGGTGCGGGCCTCATGGGCGTGATGTATGTCCTCGATGAACCATCGATTGGTCTACATCAGCGTGATAATGACCGCTTGCTGGAAACCTTAGTTCGCCTACGCGACCTTGGTAATACCGTGCTCGTCGTTGAGCATGATGAAGATGCGATTCGTGCTGCGGATCATATTATTGATATTGGGCCGGGTGCCGGTGTGCACGGTGGTCATGTGATTGCCGAAGGGACGTATGATGAAATTTTGGCAAATCCAGATTCATTAACCGGTCAATATCTATCAGGAAAACTCAGTATTGATGTGCCGAAAACACGAACACAACCCCCTAAACCTGAAGAGCAAATTAAGTTAATGGGCGCTGCGGGTCATAACCTGAAAAATGTCGATTTGACTATTCCTTTAGGTGTGATGACCTGTGTAACGGGTGTATCAGGTTCAGGCAAATCGACCCTGATTAACCGGACATTATTGCCGCTTGCAGCAACTCAATTGAACGGTGCAACCACACTGACTGCGGAAAAATTTGACTCGATTGATGGCTTACAGTTCCTCGATAAAGTCGTTGATATTGACCAAAGCCCAATCGGTCGTACACCACGTTCAAACCCAGCAACTTACACCGGTTTGTTCACCCCAATTCGTGAACTGTTTGCGCAAACACCTGAAGCCAAAGCACGTGGTTATGCGGCAGGTCGTTTCTCATTTAATGTGAAAGGTGGTCGCTGTGAAGCCTGCGAAGGTGACGGCATGATTAAAGTCGCAATGCATTTCTTACCTGATATGTATGTGCCTTGTGATGCCTGCCATGGTAAGCGCTATAACCGCGAAACGTTAGAAGTTGGTTATAAAGGTCGTAATATTTCAGATGTCTTAGAAATGACGGTTGAAGATGCGATGCATTTCTTCGACGCTATTCCTGTGATTCACCGTCGTTTGGAAACCTTGAACCAAGTGGGCTTGGGCTATATCCGTTTGGGTCAGTCTGCAACCACACTTTCAGGTGGTGAAGCGCAGCGTGTGAAATTGGCTCGTGAGTTGGCAAAACGTGATACAGGTAAAACCTTGTACGTGCTTGATGAACCGACGACAGGTCTACACTTCCATGATATTGCTAAATTGCTCGACATCCTGCATGAGCTACGTAATAAGGGTAATACCATCGTGGTGATTGAGCATAACTTGGATGTGATTAAAACTGCCGATTGGATTGTGGATTTAGGTCCTGAAGGTGGTGCTGGCGGCGGTATGATTATTGCTGAAGGTACACCTGAAGTTGTTGCGAAGAATAACGTGTCGCATACAGCGAAATTTTTAAAGCCGATGTTGAAATAAGATTCTCTTTCCTTTAAGTGCATGATAAAACGGTGATTCATTCACCGTTTTTTATTTATATGACTTTATTAGAGATAATTGATACAGCCGTAAAAATTGGTTAAGGAGCACTGCTAACTGGCGTAATTACCTACTTAAATCAAAAGGCAAATATTTCAGCATCAGTAGCAAAAGATAACCTTCTATATAATCGTAATTTATTGACCAATATTTCCAAAGATCTCGAGGAAATAAATCATCTCGTTTTAAAAATTTGGGCATTTTTTGAATTTGAAACAAAACAATCTCAACTAGCTCTTAATGAGATTTCAGATAGACTTTAACCTCTAAGACACGCACTTTTTAATGACTTTAATTTGCTTAGCAAAAATGAAGGTTTACTTCTTTTACATGGATATATTGAACAACAAGAAAAGCTAAGAATTTATGGCGAATTACTCGGAAAATTTAACGCTTATACACTTTGTAAAAATGGAGCTATCAATGTTGAAACAACTGCTCAATATAGAGTTGAAATTTTAGAAGCTAGAAAATCACTTTATACGAGCTTAAACAAAGCCATTTCTAAATAAATTCTTGTACTTCACTACATTCAATCACATGACGGCGACATGGATGTCGCCTGTTTGACTGGGGCAGCACGGATGTACCCTCAGTCAAACACAAGCATTTTGCTTACTTCTGTGCTTTCAAAAATAGGAATCTCCTACGTAATGGAAACTCAAACCCAATCTACAGTGAAGACATGCAAATTCAAAATTCAAAATTCAAAATTCAAAATTCAAAATTCAAAATTCAAAATTCAAAATTCAAAAAATTAACGTAAATAATGAAATACACCTAACTTATCTAACACATCCAACGTCAACTGCTTACGCTCCGCCACATCATCCCCTGCTGCCATCTGCATATTCAAACTAAACGCTGTAATCTTGCCATGACCATCATCTACCCAACCGGTATACCACCCAACTTGCGGCTCTACATCCATACCCCAACCACTCTTGGCATATAACTTCGCATCCCCACGGCTTTCAATATAAAGCATGTCTTTGACTTGCTTTTGTACCGCGACATCAAACGGTAATTTCTCTGTCGCAAGCTGATACGCAAATTTGACTTCTTGTTCAGGCGTAATCTTTAAGGGCCCTACCAACCAAAAATTATCCACCTGTTTGCCAATATTGGCATTGCCAAAACCAACCCGCTGGACTTCACTTTGCATTAAGTCGTGACCAATCCGCCGTGCCAACTGCTGATAAACCGGTACAGCAGACGCTTGCATGGCTTCACCCAAAGTCAGGTCTTTTTCCCATGACGGGAAAGCACGTTTTTCACCTTTCCATTTAAAAACTTCAGTGGCTGTCGCCTTCTGATGTTGCAAACCAATTAAAGCATTTAACATTTTAAAGGTAGATGCAGGAATGTATGCTGTCTGGGCGCGCTGTAAGTCATTGCCATAATGGCTCAAACGCTGACCATCAAATGTGACAAATACCGCCTGTGTCTGTGCTTGATTAAATAAACACGGAATTTCACTCACCCGTGAATTTTCTAAATTGGCTTGAGTGGTTTGTTTTAAGTGTTGAGATGAATCCAACATGCCTTCGTTTGTTGTACATGCTGTCAAACTGAGGACAGTCATCAAAGATAGATATATTTTTTTCATTGCACTATTTTTATGGTGTTTAAAATCCATAGTATAAGATGAAGTTCAAATCTGAATTGTTTACTTTTCAACAGTCTTCTATCTGTTGCAAACTTAGCGCATCCACTATTTATTTTTAAACAAAACATCCTTATGATGACGCCTATCGTGGACTCAACAACGAATAATTTTTAATTTTTTAAAATATAAAAGCATACTAACAATGAATAAATTTATCTTAAGTTTCAGCCTCTTATTATGTCCGATATATAGCTTTGCCGATGGCTATCTAAACGAATACATGGTGCTGTTTGTCTCGCAAGAAGACCCTGATCTTAGCCCATGGAAAGATAAGCCGCAGTGTAAAGCCCTCAGTACCCCGACTTCACACAAAGGGATCTATGAAAATCAATATGTCTATGCCAATGGCAATGCCCTGACCACCATCTTTCTGAGCAACAGCAAAATTAAAAATGGTGAATGTGAACATCTCATTCACTTTCCAGATGGTATTCAAGGCTCAGGCGTATTTGAAAGTTTCTTCCCCAACGGCAAACCCCGTAGCCGCATTGCTTATAAAAATGGGGAGTACGAGGGCAAACTTGAGTTTTGGTTTGCCAATGGGATAAAAGAGCAAGAAAGTAGCATCATCAATGGTGAGTCGCAGGGGGATTACAAAATTTGGCATCCGAATGGCCAACTGGCTTTTTCTCAAAATTATAAAAATGGGATCGAAAATGGCCTGCGCCAACGCTGGTACAGTAATGGTAAACCGTGGACCTATGCCAATTTTCAAAACAATAAATTGATTGGCGAGCTGAAAATGTGGTTTGAAAACGGCAAACTAGAACGCCAAGGTTATTATCGTAATGGCGTTCGTCATAACAGTTATAAAATTTGGTATGACAATGGGCAACCTGAAGCGGTGCTTCAGTACGATTTAGGCAAAATTACCCAAGCCCAGTGTTGGAATGTAGATGGTAGTCAAATGAACCAACAAGCCTGCAATAAATTATATAAAGATGAAGATTAATTCATTTGTCTGGCTAACTTTATGAATCTGCCAAGCTGCATTTAGACTGAAACACGATCACGCCCCGCAGCTTTGGCTTTAAACAATGCTTGGTCTGCTCGCTCTAATAAATCGATCCAGTTTTCGGCCCCCACTGCCACTCCAATACTCACCGTCACAATGAGATCGGCTTCGTCCTTTGCCAAATTAAAATTCACATTCTGAATATCGTGCCGTATAGTTTCGGCAATGTGTTGGGCTTTGAGCATATCAATCCCCTCGATCAGGACTAAAAACTCATCTCCTCCATATCGCACCACCAAGTCGGATGAACGAATATGTTGTCGTAATTGATTGGCAACATGTTGAATCACCAAATCGCCGACAATATGCCCATAGCGATCATTCACCTGTTTAAAGTGATCAATATCAATCACGATCAGTGCTGTATGTAAAAAGCCTGAATTTTGGCTGTCGCGAAATTTAATATATTCATCTAAGGCAAAACGATTGGCGACATTGGTGAGTGAGTCAGTATTGGCAATATGTTTAAGCTGAAATTCAAAGGCATCACGCTGTTCCAACATGTTTTCAATATGCTGAATGGCATCAAATAAACTGAGATAACCTACTTTGGCAGGTTCAATCACGCCTTGATCCATTTGTCGGTGCCGAGCCAGTTTAAATAACTGATTACGAGCACGAATTAAAGGTTCAAACACCCATTTCTTGGCATAGAACATCGTTAATAATGCAGTCAGTAATGACACGAGCGAGACAAAAAGCGTGAAAATCAATTTATTTCGCGCTTCACGTTGTTCATCCGCAGCTACTTTGAGACTGTAATCTAAAATATAACTTTGCAATTCCACCACTGTGACAAATTTATTGACCATTGCATCAGTGAGCTGGGTGCCATCCATGTGATAACGCTGATGTTGAAGACTTTTTTGAGCCAAACCATCAATAATTGGCAAACCTTTATCTAAAAATTCCGTTCGTACCGCATGATGTAACTGTTTAAACTCGGGTGTTTTGTCATGTTCGGACTGCACGACATTGATCAATTCCCATAGATAGCGTGTTTGACGCTGGGTTTGTAAACTCCGCGCTAAATTTTGCTCTGGAATTTCCTGTTGAAATGATACCGCAGCCATAATATTTGATGCGACTCGTCCCGCCTGATCACGTAATTCTGCCAGTAATAAAATCAGCGTGTAATAATTCGATACACGGGTATCTTTACCATGAGAATGATTGACCAATTTCTGCATGGCAATATAGCTTTGATCCCAAGCTTGGAACATCGCCAAAATGGCATGATCCAATTTTTTAGCTTCACGTTGTTGTGTCGGCAGCGCAATATATTGATCGACCGTTTTGCGACCCTGCAACAAATATGGATATAAATTGGACTCTAACTGCTGGGCGATCGGTGCAAAGCCCGTTTCTTTTAAAACTTTCAGTGTATCTTGATATTGCCGATCAACGCCTTGACGATATTCAGCCAACTCAATAATTTTTTGCTCGCGCTGTTCACCTTGACTCGACATTGCACTGTTAGCTGGCGCACGTTCACGGGAAATTTGGTTGGTTAAATCTGCCACCATTTTCAGCATCTGAATTTCTTTCAGCGCTTCGGCACTTTTGAGGTAATGTTGATTGCTGCTCACAATCAATGGAACACTGATAAATACGATAGACAAGACGATTACTAGCATCGCAAGTTGCAAGCGCTTACTAATATGCTCTGTTCGTAATGTTTCCATCTATTTTATGCCCCACACTTGTTGCATACCCCAACCCACTTCTCAACTAAACGCGGGAATATTTAAATTAATGACCAATAATTTATTAATTTGTAAAGTGAACATTTATAGCTCTAAATTCTATATAAATGTGCTTAATCTGTCACATTTTTATCACTTTAGAACGAGATAATTTGCTAAAAAACAGCAGCATATTTCAAAGCGAAATATTTTTTATTAACTTGTTTAAATAAATATTTACAATTGCAATAAATTGGTGCAGAATGCACCGTATTAGGGCACACTAGATTTCTTCCTCAGCAGAATATTTTAGTTTCCCGAAAATTTTGGCTAAAAAATCCTGATTTTCCTTGAAAATCAGGATTTTTTTTGTCTATATCACTTTAATTGAAAGATAAATAGAATTATTAACGCACCATAAAAGTGCATTTATTTCTACGAGATATTTGCTCTATATTTTATCTTTAATATAAAGTTGCATTTTTGAATAAAAAAAAGCCCAACCTTGGGGAAAGCTGGGCGAATAAAAAACAATAATGGAGAATCAGGGTCAAAGTCACACTTTTAAACCGTGTGACGACTCGATTGGCAAATTATGAATCAAATAAAACCTGATGTAAAGCCAAGTATTTCACAAGGATATTAAATTTATCACTAAGATATTCATTTAAGTGAAGTAGACCTCAGATTTAAAACAAAAACGTCCATTTACTATGCAAATAAACAGTTTTTGCCCAACAATTCGGCAGTCAAAGCCGCAATTTATCGCTTCAAATGCGTGAAAAGCGTTAGAATTTGCCCTTCGTATTAAATGTTATTTTAAATAAAAATAAATACATTAGACTTCCTTCATAAATCATTTTTCAACCAATTTAATTGTTTATCTTTCACCCAATCTAAATTGTATATGCCAGCAAGTAAATTAAACCGCAGGTTTAATCGTTTACGACGATTTCTATATACACA